>JBDTAT010000320.1:0-7283 GCA_039924505.1 Bryobacteraceae bacterium | reverse complement strand
TCGTGGCGGCCGCTTCGTCTCCGGGCCGGCCGGTGAGCAATTCGCGCGTCCCGAGGCGGTAGAGGCTTTGCGCGTGTCGCGCCGTCAGGCAGCCGGCCCGGACGACCTCCCCATTTCGCCGGCCGATCCGCTGAATCTTTCGGGTATCGTTGTCCCCGGCGCGCGTGTCAGTGCCCTCTCGGGCGATCCGATGGTCGTCGCCGGCGGCGGGTGACCCGCTACTTCCCGGCCTCGGCCGTGTTTTGTCTACAATAGAACTCGCTCCATGAAATCCCTCCGGCTCGTTGGCCTGCTGGCCGTGTTGTGTTGCGCGGTATTTCCCCAGTCCACCACCGATGTTGGAACCGGCTCGCCCGACGATGGCATTCGCAATCAATTCATCGCGGCCTATTTTCGCAACCTGTTTTATACGCATGTGACGATGCCGCCGCTGAACGCGGTGCATACGTTTGGTGGAACGGGGTTAGTGCAGGAGTTTTCGCCGGCGGGCTCGGGATCCACCGGCAAGTACGCGCTCGTGAAATCCACCACCGCCGATATTTCGCCGAACAGCATCGATCCAGTGGAGCAGGTCCTTCCGGCCATGTACGCGTTCTATACCTCGGTCGGTCCCAACACGGCCGGCTTTCCAACCAACGATACGCAGACGTGCCCGCCGCTTTCGAATCCGTCGAACTCGTGCCTCTATCAGTTGTTCGATAAGAACTACGCGTTGTTCGTGTATCAGACCGGGGTGTTGTCCGGCCAAAATTTTTCGGTCGCCGATCCTTATTATACGAAGTGGTCCACGCTCGGCGGCATCGGCGTATTTGGCCCGGCGGCGTCGGCGCAAACGGCGGTGACGTCGTCCCTTGGAAGCGCCGCCACGTTGCAAAGTTTCGATCAAGGGGCAATCTTCAATATCACCTCTGGCACACTGAGCGGCCGGCTGGTCGCGGTGGCGCCGCCGGTCTATACCGCTTACGTGGCGGCCGGTTCGTATCAAGGACAATTCGGTTTCCCGGCAAACGCCCCCGTCCTGCTCCCCAATGGCGATTACAGCCAGAGCTTCGAAAGCGGCGGCAGCATTGAATACAACCCGAACTCGCCCGGCGGCGCGCCGATCGTACACTTTCCGATTGGCGGCCTTTCGGTAACGCCCTCCGCATCTCCCGTGAAGCTGAACCTCGGCGCGACGTTTACGCTGACCGCGTCCGTGTTCGACGTCAACGGCACGCAGGTGACCGACCGGCCGGTAATATGGACCACGTCGAACGGGAGTGTCGCATCCATTCAGCCGAGTGGCGCGACAGTGGTGGTAACGGCCGTCGGCGGCGGTTCGGCCAACGTGACCGCCACCAGTGGCGGCAGGAGCACTCCGGTAATTTCGTTCTTTGTGACGGCGCCATGCTGCCAGATCGGCGATGGCGCGCCCACCGCGAGTGTGCGGCAGGCGCTGCAGGATGCCGTAACGCGCAATCGTTTGACGGTGATGTTGCCCGCCGGAAGTCCGGTGACGCGCGTTGGACCCGGTTATATGCAGTTGTTGCAGCCCGCCAATCCGTCTTCGGCAAGCACAACCTATTTAATCGCCGTCTCCGATCAATTGGGCGTCGGCTATCTGGTCACCGGTCCGATTCTCGCCGCGTATCAGATTCTCGGCGGCCCGGCCGGCCCGCTCGGCTATCCGGCCTCCGACCCGACCGCGGGTGGAAGACAGCTTTTCTTAAATGGCATAGCGCTGGCCGGAATGCCGGTCCAGCAGGTAACCGGCAGTATTCTGGCCAAGTGGGCCTCGCTCGGATATGAGACGGGTGTGGCCGGATCGCCCGCCGGTCCGTCGGCCGCGTTTCTCACGTTTCGCGGGACGCGCGGCCAACTGCAGCCCTTTCAGAACGCGCTGATCGCCGGCGCTTCCACGGGACCGCAAGCCGGCAAAACGTTTCTGGTTTCGGGTTTGACGCTTGCAGCCTACAACGCGGCGGGTGGCCCGTCGGGCAATCTGGGCGCCCCGCTCGACGATGAAGGAACGGGGAACGGACGGCGCCATCAGGATTTCGAGGGTGGCGCCATCGACTACGCTTCGGGCGATGCCGCCGCAGTGGTGACGCAAAGCCCGCGCCAGCCGCTGGTGATAGCTTCACCCGCAACCGTGCTTTCCGGCGCCACGGTCCAGCTTTCCGTAGGCGGCTTCGACAACGGCGCCACCATTCGCGTCTCCGTCTCCGGGCAGCCCGATTTCATCGTCAACACAGCCACCGGTGCCTATGCGTGGAGCGCGCTGGTTCCGACGGGCGCCAAGAGCGGCGTGGTCGCCATTCAAGCAAAGGATGTAAACAGCGGCGCCTCCGCGCAGGGTTCCTATACCATCGCGCCGCTCGCCTCCGCGCATTTGCAGCTCTCTATTGTGAGCGGCGACGCGCAGACCGGCGCGCCGGGTGCGGCCCTGGCCCAGCCGCTCGTGATCTCGCTGGTCGATAGCGCCGGCAATCCCGCACCCGGTGTGCCGGTGCAGTTCGCGGCGTCTCCGGGTGGTCGGATTTCTCCCGCGTCCAGCGTGACGGACGCGGCCGGACACGCGATGGCGGCGCTGCGTCTGCCGGTCTCTTCGCCGGACGCACAAGCCAGCGTCGCGCTCGCAACCGCGTCGGCGGCCGGCCAGGTGGTGACGTTCAGCGCCCGTGCCGTTCCCGCTTCACTCACAAACTTTCCGGCTTTATCGCAGGTATCAGGCGCAATGCTGGGTAATGGCAAAGACACGTTGACCGCCAAGGGCGCGTTGCTCACCGCAGTGGCCGGCATCCTTCGCTATCGTCAGAACCGCGGCGAGTTGCCGGAGCCAAACGGGCCGGCCGATCCCGTTACGCTGAATCAATTCCTGACCTCGTTCTGCGTGTTCGACGCGCAAGGGGTCCCCATTTGCGACGGCTTCGTAACGCCCGCCGGATCGACGGAGCCGATCGTGAATCTCTGGCGCGTCGGCGCGTTCGTGAATGGCAACGTCACCGTGCAGGTGGTGAATCCCAGCCTGCCGGCGATTCGCGATCTGATCGCGCAGGGTTCGCCCGTCCTGCTCGCGCTGTCGCTTTCTTCCGGCCAGACCCCGCTCGGCGCGCATTTCGTCGTCGGCACGGGAATAGCCGGGGACGGATCGATCTTGATCGCCGATCCCAACCCGGTCTTCGGCCGCGCGAATCTAAATGACTATTTGACCGGATTCACAACCGCGTCCCAAACGGCAACCGGAACGCCAGTAACCGGAACGCTGGTTGCGGCTCTCCGGCTGATCCCTCAGGCGCCCAACAGCGCCGGCTTCCTGGTCATTTCCGGCGCGCCCGTGAATCTCACCTCGCCCGCCGGCGTCTGCGGCGCCACTGCAAGCTGGCCCGCCGTGACGGCCATTGGGGTGGCGCTCGCGCAACCGGCCGGTGCAATAGGATTCCTCGGTTGCAGCGGGCAGCAGCCGATCTATCAACTGGATATCGGTTCCACGAACACCTGGGCCGCGTCGTTTACCGATCTCGGCTCCCCCGGCTATCATGCCGATCTGAATGGATCGGGCCCGTCGTCGTTCCAGGTCACTCGGCCCGTTGCCCAATGGAATATCGCGCCTCTGGCAGTATCGGTATCGGCCTCGGGCGTGGTGAACGCAGCGAGTTTCACGGCCGATCTGGCGCCCGGCGGCTTCGCTGCGGTTTACGGCAGCGGCTTCGTGCAGGCGGGCGCTCCGGTGACCGTTCAGGTGAATGGCGTCTCCGCGCCGGTGGTGGCCAGCTCGCCATTTCAACTGAATGTAGCAATTCCCGCCGGAATCGCGCCGGGGATGGCGACGCTCCAGGTCGCTTCCTCAACCGGCAGCTCCAGCCAGAGCATTCAGCTTCTGGCCAACGCGCCGGAGATTTTTAGCGTGGCGCTGGGGCAGGCGGCCATCGTGAATCAGGATAATAGCCTGAATACAACGGCCAACCCAGCCGCGCGCGGCAGCGTCATCGTGATCTACGCGACCGGCCTGGGCGCCGTAACCGAGCAGGGCGGATTATCGCCGGCTGCCCAGCCCGTGACGGTGGTGCTGGGGTCGGCCGGGCTGCCGGTCGCCTACGCGGGCTTGACGCCCGGCTTCGTTGGCCTCTACCAGATTAATCTGTTTATCCCATCCGGCACGCCGCCGGATTTGACAATTCCGCTCTATCTGATGCAGGCGGGCGCCGCCAGTAAGCCGGTTTCGGTCTCCATTCAATGAAAGAACCGGGGTTCTCCATGGAAAGTGTTGACTGAGCACAGGTTCCATGTTCTAATTACTTGAGGCATTGTTGTATCCGTTTGCGGCTCCGAACTCACCGCGAATGGTACTTTGCGCTTGACATGTCAAACGTGAAGTGTTATGAATGATCTGACTGCGTCCAATGGTAAAAAAGCGGGCGTCATCCACGCGTGAATCCCGCGAGCACAACGATAAGAACAAAGAGAAGTCGAAAAATAGACCATGAGCTGGCAAGTGCAGTGCGAAAACGGAATGGCTAACCAGGCCGAAGGTTCTTCGGAAAAACTCAGGATCTCGCGTTGTATTGCAGACTGAGGCTTTGTATTGCAGATGAGGCTCAGGTTGAAAAAAAGAACTTCCATCAATTCAATTCTAAAATCTCACAAGGAGAAGGAAATGGCAGATTTTCGCAAATGGTTTCTTGCGTTTGCCGTAGTGGCGTTCGTATTTAGTATGTCCACACCGGCAAGCGCGCAGGTGGGTACTCCTGCGTTGCAGTGTACTGCAAACGCGGGCGTTCCTCCCATCGTCCGCGCGGAAGGCTTGGCCGAACTCGTTGGCGACGTCACCTTGAACTGCAACGGTGGCAAGCCGACTCCGGCCGGTGCCGTAGTTCCGTCGGCTAACATCCAGATCTTCCTGAATACGAACATCACCAGCCGTTTGCTGGCGAATCCGCTCTCGGAAGCTCTCTTATTGGTCGATGAGCCGCATTCGGCAGCCAATCCGGCCACGCCGTTAACACCGTGCGTCACAGCCGGCTCGGGTGTTTGCCCCATCACCAGCGATGGCCTTCCGGCCGACACCTACAATGGCACCGCTGGCCACTACAACGTGTTCCAGGGGCAGCAGCAGGGCGCCAATTCCATCGCTTGGCTTGGCTTTCCGATTGACCCCCCCGGCACCGCGTTTACCCGCGTGTTCCGCATCACCAACATCCGGGCCAACGCCAATCAGCTCGGCGTTTCCTCCACCCTGGTTCCGACGCAGATTGTGGAATACATCTCTGTGACCGGCTCCACCGCGCTGTCCATCAACAATCCGCAGCAGACGGTTGGCTTCATCCAGCCGGGTCTGGTCACTTCCATTCAGAAGATCACCACCCAGACGTTCCTGCAGTGCAATAGCGCCAATAACAACATTGCCGGCACTAACACCAAGGCCTTGCAAACTGGCGGCCAGAACTTCCAACAGTTCAGCGTCCGGTTTGACGAAGGGTTTGCTACTGCCTTCAAGGAAGCCAACGTCGCCGAGTCGAGCGGCTTTGTGGGTGGCACGACCGGCTTCAACGGTTTCACCATCACCGTTCCGACTGCTCAGAACCAGAACGTTCCGGGCGCCATCTACAGCGATTCGGAAACCGGCTTCTACAACGGTGGCTTGGATCCAACCCCGGTTAATCCGCCGGGTACCACGCTATCGATTCCCGCAACGCCGGTGTTCCCGGCTACCAACAACCTGAGTCTGGCCGGCTTGGCTTCTCAAGGCACGCGTTTGATGGTTCAGTTCGCTAACGTTCCGACGGGCACTCAGTTATTCGTTCCGACGGCCATCAACTTGGTGAACGCAAGCACACATACCGGTGCAACCGGTGTCGTCGTGTTGACCTCCACCGATGCGAATGGCGCCGGCGGCTTCTCGGCTGTATCCGCGACGGATACCACCGAGGGCATCGCTCCGGTGTCTATCGTTAACGGTTCGGGTGCTGCTGTCTACGAAGTGCTATTCAGCAATCCGAGCGTCGCCGAAGAGTTGAACGTTCCGGTTGCAGTGGCATTTATCTCCAACCCGGGCACCAACTTGCCGGCTCCCGGCATGCAGGCTACCGCAGCCGCCAACTTTGCTCCTCAGAGCACGGTGACGACGGCGGATGCGTCGGCTCCGATTCCACGCTTTGCTCCGGCGCAGCCGGCGCGCAATGCGTTTATCGTCACCAGTTGCTCTTGCAACATCCTGCTCCCGTTCGTCACTAACCAGGCGGGCTTCGACACAGGAGTTGCACTGGCCAACACCTCGCAGGATCCGTTTGGAACGACTCCGCAACAGGGCACCGTAAAGTTAAATTACTACGGTGGCACCACGGGCGGCGGTGCGGCTCCGGCGGCTCAGACCACGAATGCCGTGCTACCGGCTGGACAGGAACTCATCTTCACCCTGTCTAACGGCGGCAACTTGGGCATTGCGGCCACACCGGGCTTCCAGGGCTACATCATAGCCGCTTCGAAGTTCCAGTACTGCCATGCGTTCGCGTTCATCAGCGATTTGGGTGCGCAGCGAGTGGCGGAAGGCTACCTCGGCTTGGTTCTGGACTCAGGTGGGATAAACCGCACTGGCCAGATCGGCGAAGTGGCGGCTCACTAGTTACAACGCTTGACCTAAAGCTGTAAACAGGAAGGGGAGCTTCGGCTCCCCTTCTTGTGTTTTACGCCCCGCTTTCTATCTTCCAGATCTCCGCAATACCCTCCCGATCAGTGCCTGTAACGAAGCTTGCTCACGCGCGCGGCACAGAAAGCCTTCCGAGCCACTCGCCTAAGGGAGTGGATGCCCGCAAGCATGTGAGAACGGACGTGGGCCGATCCGGAACGGCCGCCCGGAGGAATGGCATCATCGCGTGCAACGCGGCAATGGGCAGTGGGCGTTATTCGAATTTGTCGCGGCGTCGCCCAAGGCCTTGCAGCCGATTTTCGCCACCTATCAGCCGGGCGTCCGGCTTTTCGAGCGCAACAAGGCAGCCCCACGGCGCGTCACGGAATCGCCGCGCTAACTGCCGCCGCGCCGGCCCCCGCCAACGGGTCCCAATTTACGTAAAGACCTGCATCGTCATCTATTGATGCAAATGGGTTTCTATGGAGCCTCCCACTTGACCGTAAATTAACTTGCCAAGGGCTTCCGCTCCCTTTACCATCACAGGGATTAGCCATTTATTGAAAGCGTCTGCGCGCGGACCGGCAGGCAGGAGTGAATCATGCAACGCAGGTTCGCTGCGGCGTTAGCGGAAGCCATCGTGTTTGCGTGTCTGGCGGTCGCCCAGACTCCTACTGCC
>JBDTAT010000319.1:0-14000 GCA_039924505.1 Bryobacteraceae bacterium | reverse complement strand
ACCTATGACGCTGGCCGCGGCCCGCGGCTACACGCTGCTGGGCGCGCGCCGCGCCATTCTATTGCTTGCGCTCCTGATTCCGCTCGTACGCTTCGGCCCGCGCTATACGATGCTCGCAAGCGATCTCTTCTCGGGCCACGAGAGCCGCTGGTCCGATCTGTCGATGAGCCAGGACAGCGAGCGCGTCTCCCAAATTATTCTTTCACTCGCGCATCCCGGCGATACGCTGCTGGTCTGGGGTTATCGCCCCGATATTTTCGCCGAAACACGCCTCCCCGCCGGCACGCGCTTTCTCGATTCGCAGCCGCTCACCGGCGTGCTTGCCGACCGGCACCTCACGCGCTCCGACGTGGCAGCACCGGAGTTGGCCGCGCGCGACCGCCGCGAGCTGAACCGCACCGCGCCCACCTTCGTCGTCGACGGCCTCGGTCCGTACAATCCCGAGCTGGCGATCAATCGGTACCCGGATCTGACGGGGTGGCTTGCGAACTACGAAATTGTCGCGCACACCCGTCACTCGGTCATCTTCGAACGCGTGTCAGGCGCGCTGAAGCCGGCAAGTTCCGCTATGCGACAATAAATTTCACCATGGCCAGAGAATTCGACCTCACTCCGAAGCAAGTGCCCCACGTCGAAACGGCCTACCGCCGGATCGTAACGGAGATTCCCGCGCCTGCATCGCTTCCGGTTCTGGAGCGTCTTCATCGCGCCGAGCCGATTGCCATGCGCGGCCAACCCCCCATCGTCTGGAATCGCGCCGAAGGGTTTCAGGTCTACGACGGTTGCGGCAATTGCTGGATCGACTGGTCTTCCGGCGTGCTGGTTGCCAACGCCGGCCACGGCCGCAAAGAGATCGCGGACGCCATCATCCGTCAGGCTTCGGCAGGGCTGTTGCACAACTACTGCTTCCCGAGCGAAATTCGCGCCGATTTGGCCGACAAACTTGTGTCGTTACTGCCAGAACCGCTAAAGAAAGTTTTCCTGCTCACCACGGGATCCGAAACCGTCGAGTGCGCCATCAAGCTGTGCCGCACTCACGGCGTTCGGTCCGGCGGCCGCGGCAAGCACGTTATCGTTTCGTTCGACAACGCATTTCACGGCCGCACGCTCGGCTCGCAACAAGCCGGCGGCATTCCGTCCCTCAAGGAGTGGATTGTCAACTTCGATCCGGGCTTTGTGCAGGTCCCATTTCCCGACGGCTTCCGCGTGAAGTCTACCTCGTTCGATTTTTTCCAGCGCTGCCTGCAGGAGTGCGGCGTGGAGCCGCAAACCGTCGCCGGCGTAATTCTCGAAACCTATCAGGGGGGCAGCGGCGCTTTCGCCCCGCGCCAATTTATGCAGTCCCTGCGCCAGTGGTGCAACGGCCACAAAGTTCTGCTCGTCTGCGATGAAGTGCAGGCCGGCTTCGGCCGCACTGGCACCCTGTGGGGCTTTGAGCACTACGGCATCGTGCCCGACGTCGTCACCTTTGGCAAGGGCATCAGCAGCTCGCTCCCGATTTCGGCTGTGGCCGGAATCCCCGCTGTCATGGATATGCACCAACCCGGCAGCATGACGTCCACCCACACGGGAAACCCAGTCTGTTGCGCGGCCGCGCTCGCCTCTATCGAGTGCATCGAAAAAGACAATCTCGTGGAAAACGCCCGCGTCATGGGCGAACTGTTGCATGGAAAGGTTGGCGAGTTGGCCGCGCGTCACCGCCAGATCGGCTTCGTTGCCGGCCAGGGACTGGTCGCCGCGCTGAGCTTCATACATCCGGGCGGCACAGAGCCGGACGGCGATCTCGCGTTTGAAACCGTTCGACGGCTCGTCGAGAGCGGTGTCATGATGTTCTCACCCGTGGGTTTTGGCGGCGCCACTATCAAGATCAATCCGCCGCTGATGATCACTCGCGAGGCGCTGGTCGAAAGCCTGCAAGTTTTTGAGCACGTGCTCGACGAAGTTTGCGCATCGCACGAGGCCGCTGCCGGATGAGCGCTCCCGTCGTCGCCGTGATTGGCGGCGGCATGATCGTTCACGATCAGATTCTGCCGTCGCTCTACCATCTACAGCGCCGCGGTATTGTGGGTGAGATTCGCATTTGCGCCCGCCACGCCAGTTCGTTGCGGGCGTTGGCCGGCGCGGAATCTCTTCTGCGGGCGTTTCCGGGACAGTCTTTTCGGCCGTTCCCCGATCTCGACTCGGCTCCTGGAACGGTTCATGAGAATCTGTATCGCGAAGTGCTGGCAGCCATGCCACCGCGTAGCATTGCCGTCATTGCCGTGCCGGATCAACTCCATCATGAGGTCATCATGGCCGCGCTACGCGCCGATCAGCATGTGCTTTCCGTCAAGCCTCTGGTCCTGAAGGTTTCGCAGTCGGTCGAGATTGAGCACGAAGCTGCCCGCCGTAGCCTGTTGGTAGCCATCGAATATCACAAGCGCTTCGACGACCGCAGTCTGATGGCCCGTCGCCGCTACCGCGAAGGATGGTTCGGCGAGTTCCGTCTGGGCGCCGCTTGTTTGCTCGAGAAGTGGTACTACCGTCACTCCAATTTTCAGAACTGGTGTACCACCGAAAACTCCGACGCCTTCGCCTATATTGGCTGCCACTACGTCGATCTGGTTCACTTCATCACCGGCCTTACGCCCGTTGCGGTCGGCGTTTATGGCATCCGCGGGCGTTACCCGAACGGTAACGAAGGGTTTCTTTGGACCGACGCGCGGGTCCTGTGGAACAATGGCGCATGCCTGAATGTGCAGAACGCGCTCGGCTTCCCCGATGATGCGCCGGGCACGAACACCCAGGGCCTCACGCTATATTGCGCTGGTGGCGATGCGGGCGGCCTGCTCTCGCACTCCGATCAATATCGCGGGTTGCAGTACTCCTACTTGCACCGCCCGTCCGGTGCGGGCGCCACGGTTTACGCCGAGCCCAGCCCGGACTATTTCCAGTACGTCGATCTCGGCGGCCCGGGTCTGACGCCCGTCGGCTACGGCTATCGCTCCATCGAGCATATTGTCGAAACGTGTTTGCGCGTGGAGCAGACCGCTCCCGCCGATCGCCCGCGAGTCCTCCGTGAAATCGACGATGCCGCGCTGCTCGCCACGCCCGCCAATAGCCGCTATAACGAAAAGGTGCTGGAGGCCGGCCGGCTTTCGATTCTTAACGGCGGCCGTGAAGTCGCCATCGACGAGGCCGGCAAATGAACACCATGCGCATTGCCCCCGGGCTTCGACCGCGAGATTCGGCGCGTATCCGGCAACCGATTGCTTACGCGCGCGGCTCAGAATGGGCCTTCAGAGCCTGGGCGCCCTCTGGGCGCCTGACGGAGCTGTTGCAGATCGAAAAAAAACATCCCGCAGTCAAACACCTGGCGTTGCTGCTGGCGGCGTTGCTTCTGCTCGCATTGGGTTTTCCATCGCAGGCAGCGGGCCCGGGCTTCCGCAGCCGGCGTCAACTCGAAGAGCACTACGCCAAGCACGGGTCCGAATTCGGCAATATCAGTATCGGCCAATACCTGCGGCTGGCTCAGGATTTGCGCGACGCGCCGGCCGGCGGCGCCATTCTTGAATCCGTCCGCGCCGATGGAGTCATTTCGCGCTTCGACCGCCGCCACAGTTATTTTGGCGCGTACAATCCCGACCGCACCATTCGCACATTCTTTATCCCTAACGACGGCGAACGCTACTTCTATCGCCAGACGCGCAAGCCGCATCGATGACAGATCACGAAATCCAGGATTATTTGCGCGATAACGGCTATCCGTCGCATATCGTGCGCGGCGGCGGCCCCGGTCTTGTCAAGCGGTGGACCGATTTCGTCGGTGAAGTAGAACGCGGCTATCAGTACGGCCTGGAGGATTATCGCAACGATCTGGATCTGCGCGGCATCATCGCCCTCATTGGCCTCGAAGACCAGGTGAAGGATCTCGACGCCCGCTTTGAGAGCGTGCTCATCGACCGCAACCTCCGCGTCTGGGAAAGCGCGGCCGGCAATCCTTTCTGGGATTTCGGCTATCCCAAAAACGCCGGCCAGGAGCTACTGGCCGATCTTCGCGCCGAAGGTATCCTCGACCCGGCATGAACCGCATGGCCGATTCCGCCGTTCTCTTAATTCATTCTCCGGACCGGAAGGGAATTGTCGCGGGTATCGCCACGTTTCTCGCTTCGCATGGCGCCAATATTCTCCATGCGGACCAGCATCAGGATCACGATCTCGGTCTGTTTTTCATGCGTATCGAGTGGGACCTCGCGGAATTCGATTTAGACGAGAGCGGCTTTCGCGAACAATTCCGGAGCCTGGCGGCCGGCTTCGAGATGCGCTGGCAACTTGCCTACAAGGCAACGCAGCCGGCAGTGGCGATCTTCGTCTCTCAACATCAACACTGCCTGGTGGACCTGCTCTACCGTCACCAGACCGGCGAACTGGCTTGTAAAATCGCCGTCATCGTCAGCAATCACAGTGTGGCCCAACCGCTTGCGGAGTTCTACCGCATCCCGTTTCATCACGTTTCCGTCGAAGCGGCGAACAAGCAAGTGGCGGAGGGTCGTCAAATCGCTCTCCTCGAACGGCTTGGAATCGACTTGATCGTTCTCGCGCGCTATATGCAGGTGCTCTCGCCGGAATTCGTGGCCCGCTATCCGCAGCGCATCATCAACGTGCATCATTCGTTTCTTCCGGCGTTCAGTGGCGCGCGGCCGTACCACGCTGCCTACCACCGCGGCGTCAAACTGATTGGCGCCACCAGCCATTACGTCACGGAAGTTTTGGACGACGGCCCCATTATTGAGCAGGCAGTCGTGCGAGTATCGCATCGCGACCAGATTGAAGATCTCGTCCAGAAGGGCCGTGACGCGGAGCGCATGGTCCTGTCCCGCGCCGTGCGCTGGCATCTCGATCACAGAATCTTGCACTATGCGGGCAAAACCGTCATTTTCGATTAAGAACGAATCTCCCGGCCCGCCAATACCGGAACGCCGCCCTAAGAGCAAGCAGCAACATCACCGTAATTGCCGCAAAGCTCAGGCACCGTAGCAGGCGAAGTTCCCACCCGCCGTCATAGTCCAATTGAATTTCGCACAGCCCGGCGCACTGCGGCCGCAACCACATGAGTCCTAATCCATCCTTGCCCACGGGAATTGTCCGCCCACCCGCGGTTGCGCGCCACCCCGCATGGTAAGACACCTGCACCGAAACTACTTGCCCGCGGTGAAGCTCACTCTGAATGCGAATCCGATTGGTTCCGTCCCATTGAAATGCCGCGGGTGGCAGAGAGGGATCATCCAGTGCTTCGACGTACCGCTCCAGCCCAGCCGTGTCGCCTGCCCGCGATGGGGATCGGCTCATCAGTGCCGTTTCCGGTACGACATGCGCTAACGATTCCGTGCGCTGCGGCACGCGGTAGATGGCCGCATCATTGGCGCGCCACAGCACCGGTAAGACGCCGTCGAACTTGTTTGGATGCGCGAATGCCTTCCAATATTCCTGGCTGGCCGGTCCGTTTACCAGAACCGCTCCCACCCCAAATGCCTTCAGCCACAGCAATGACACGCGCGCATCTTCTGCCGCCGTTTCGCCGCCGTTATAAATTGCCGCCAAGCCGCGCTGCTCCACCGGGTTGTACGCCATACTCCAGGAGCCGCCGGAAAATTGTGGGACTCGAGCAAACGCGTTGGCCCATTGGCCGATGGATCCCGGCAGCATCAGACGGACGCCGTGAAGGTTCTCATCCGCCCACATCGACGCGCGGTATTCGACCGTCTGCGTGACATCGCCGGGACGAAGGATTTCTTTCGCGAGATGCCGGTAGTTCACAATCTGTTCCCCGGCCAGAGCCAACAGCAGAAACAGCAGCGCCGCTTTCAGAGTCCGGGGGGCCTTCTCAAGCAAACGCCGAACGCCAAACACCACGGCCGGCGGCAAAGCCAGCGCCATCTCCAGCTTGTAGCGCTCCGGTTGGGGCAGGAATTGCCGGTGAAAATAAACTGCGAGGATTGGAACGCTGCTCACCAGGTACGCGAATAAAATAAAGAATTGCGTGGTCCATTCTCCACTCCACTTCCGAAGATAGCGCCACAAGATCACCCAGCCGACCCATACCATCGCTAACGCCGTTACCGACCCGAGTGTCCATCCCTCCTCTCCTTTATTTGTTGAGGCGGCGCGAATGGCCTCTATGAGTGACGGCGAAAGAAACGGTGCGGCAATGGCGTACGCAAAAGCGCCAATGCCGAGGACGATTGCGAAGTTGCGCCTATAAACTTCGCGCCGGAAAACGAAAAGCAGGCACAGCGCGGCCATTCCCGCGATGACCGGCCCGAACGGACTCGCCAGGGCCATCGCGGCAATGAGAAGCGCCGCCGCGCCGCAGTAAATGAGACCCCGCTTCCGGATCGCCAGCGTCAGAAACAGAATCGCCAAAGGCAATAGCGCCACCGCCACCAAGTGCGGAAGGTCGTCCCATACGGCCAGAAGAATTAAACGCCGCGCATCTCGCAGGCGATCTAGCGGGAAGGTCCCATCCGGCAGCAGCAGTTGCGACGGCGACGTCAATGAATAGATCAGCGCCGCCAGAAAGCTGTACCCGGGCGCGCGCGTCAACAGCCACGCCGCGGCGAATAGCGTCAGCGGCGCCAGGCAATAAACTGCACCCGTAATGGCTTGCAGCGCGGCCGCGTATGGCACGCCTCGCAGTGCGGCCCATGCGCCAATCAGACCGGGAATCAGCGGGGCATACGTGAATTCGAAAGGGATTCCACAATCCCAGTAAGGCCACCACGTCGCGTGAAACCAACCGCCGCCCCAGCGTGCCAGCGCGATCCAGAATCCGTGCATCGAATTCATGTACGCCGTTTGCGCCCAGAATAACTCGCGGCAAACGTACACGTTGATCCACAGCAAAACTATCGCGTAGAAGACGGCTTGAAATATTTCCCCGCGCTGTAGTTTGGTGCCCATGGGATTCGGCGCATCATACCGCAAAGATCGTCAGCCGTTCAGGTCCCGGTAACTCACCAGATCCACCCCCGCCTCACTCACCGCCGACCGCACCTCCGCCGACACCAGCGCCCGCAGCTCCTCTTCGCGGCTTTCCTTCAGCCGCGTCCGCGCCATCCGCAGGTCCTCGCCGCAGCGCCCGGGGTGACACATGAATTCCGTCGTTCCCTCCGGCAGCGCGCGGATCAGCGCCGCCAGTTCCGCCGGCCCATAGCGTCCGGTAATCTGGAATCCCGCGAAGTGATCCGTTGTCCGGCACGCGTGCCGTGTCAGCATTCGATGGAATTGTCCGCGCACCAACCCAAAGCTTTGGCTGACGGCGCGCTTCATCCAGGGCGCGCGTCCCGGCTGCATCGGGAAATCGAACGGCCGCCGAACCCACGGGATGCCGAACGCCTCGCCGATCCGCGCCACCGCCGACAGCACCGGCGGCAACAAATGTGTGTGCTTGTGGGTATCCAGATGTGTCGGCGCAACACCGGCGGCGAGGATGCGCCGCACCTGCGACGCCAGCTCATCGTAGATGCGAATGCGCCGCGACGCCACCACCCGCACCAGTTCACTCATCGTCGCCGGCAGATCCCGCGAGGGGTCCAACACCGAGGGTCCGCCCACCAGCACCAAATGGCAGCCGATATCGAGCGATGGATTCTCCCGCGCCAGCCGGACCGCATCGTCGAACGCCGCGCCATTGGCCATCAGCGTTGCCGCCGTCAGAATGCCGTCGCGGTACGCCTCTACAATCCCCGCGTTCACGCCGCGCGTGAACCCGAAGTCGTCCGCGTTCACTACCAAACGCTTCACTAAAATAGACTCAACTTGATTCGCAGAAACTTCTTCGGATCGCGCCGGAAATCCTGCAACAGTCCGTGCAATTCCTTGGTCGCGCCGTTCATCGAGTCGTAAAGCGCGGGATTCACCAGTAACTGTCCAATGGTTCCCTCACCGGAATTTACCCGGTCGATGGTCTTATCCAGCCTCGCGATCGTCGCCTGAATCCGGTTGTTCAAATCGTCGCTCTTCAGCAACTTCCCGACCGTGCCCTTGCCGGCGTTCAGATCCGCCAGCAGCGTCCGCACCTGCCCAATCGTCTGCCGCACGTCGTCATAAAGCGCGGGATCTTTCAGCAACTTTCCGGCCGTCCCCTGGCCTTGCTGCAAGCCGTCCATTAATGTGTCCAGCCGTGCGATGGAGCCTCGCACGTCGTTGTACAACTGATCGTCGTAGATCAGTTTCCCGGCCGTGCCCTTGCCGGAATTCAGCGCCTCGGTGATCTTTTGCGCCTCGTTTGTAATCGACAGCAGGCGGTCGTATAGCTCCTCGTCCACCAGCAGCTTGCCGATGCTCCCTTTCCCCACTTCCACTTGGCCGACGATGGCGTTTACCTTGGTCAAAATATCCTGCAGCGACGTCAGCAGCGGGTACCCCTGCTGCACCAGCGCCTCGAAATCTGCTGTGTCCAGGCTCGCCAGTTCCTGGCCCGGCTTCACCGTCGCCGTGCTCTTGCCGGATTTGATGTTAATGTACTTCGTTCCCAACAGATTCTCGGCGCCGATCGACGCCACCGAATCCGACGGAATCGACTTTATAAACTTTTCGTCGATCTTCATGTCGAGCCGGACCAGCCGCTTCGGCTCCTTCGATCCGGAAAGCGCGATCTTCTCCACTTTGCCAACTAAGATGCCGTTCAGCCTCACCGGTGAGCCTTCGGCCAGCGCCGCCGAATCTTCCATGTACGTGTACAACGTGAAACGACTGGCGAACAGGCTCTGCGAACCGGTCAGCAGAAAAATCAGAACCGCCAGAATAATCAACGCCACCAGCGCCATGATCCCAACCTTAAGTTGCGCCCACTTCGCTCGTTTTTCGATCGGCATAGGTATCTAGCGTTTCACGAATTTCGATACGTAGGAATCTTTGGAGGCGTGTAACCCGGTTTCTGTGCCTTCAAACACCAACCGCCCCTCATTCATCACCATGAACAGCGTTTTTGCCCGGCCGCTCCCATCTCCATTTGACGACGCAGGCTCCAAGCGCCCGCTTTTGGAATTGTAGCGGAAATTGGCTACCAGTTGCCCGTCTTGATAGCGGTGCGTTACCATCAGCGCGGCCGTATTCCGCACATCGCGCGCCTTCACAATCAGAGCAATGATGGTATTCGCCGTTATCGGATCTAGCCCTGCCGTCGGCGAATCGTATAATACCAGCGGCGGGTCCGTCACTACTGCGCGGGCGATTCCCACCCGCCTCCGCATTCCGCCGGACAACTCGCTGGGAAACTTGTCGAGCGTATGTTCCAGCTCCACGAAGCGCAGTGCGTCGGTCACTTTTCGCTCGGTGATACTGGCGCGTTCGGGGCGGGCGTTCGCCGCCCGCGCGTTCACCAGCGGATACGCCACGTTTTCCTCAATGGTAAGCGAATCGAATAACCCGCCCTCCTGAAACAACACGCCTACGCGGCGCCGCAGTTCGAACATGGCGGGCTCTTTCATTTGCGTCACATCCTGGCCGAACAGCCATACGTGCCCGCTATCCGGCCTCACCAGACCCACCGACGTCTTCAGCAGCGTTGTCTTCCCGCTGCCGGCCGCGCCCAAAATCACCCGCGTCTCGCCCGGCGCGACCGAGAACGAAACATCCTGCAACGCCACTGCCCCATCGAATTCCAGGCTGACGTGCTCAAATCGCAGGATGGCGGCCGAATCCTCCATCTTCATCACCTGTTGACGAAAAACTGTCCGATGAAAAATGTCAGCACGAAAATCCACACCGATGCCACGACGACCGCTTTCGTCGTCGCCCGGCCAACCCCTTGCGTTCCGCCGCTGGTCCGCATTCCGTAGAAGCAGCCCACCAGTGAAATCACCATCGCGAACACCAGCGGTTTCAACAGCCCTTGCACCACATCGTTGAACCTCAGAATCTGGTAGGCGGGCGTCCAGTATTGCGACGACGTCAGGTTCAACATAGCCACCGCGATCACAGATCCGCCGAGCATTCCGACGAAATCCGCAATGATGGTCATCAGCGGAAGCACCACCATGGTCGCGATCAACCGCGGCGTCACCAGCTTCTGAATCGGGTCCGTGCCCAACGCGCGCATGGCGTCGATCTGCTCGGTCACTTTCATCGACCCCAACTCGCTGGCAATCCCCGACGCGTTCCGCCCCGCCACCAGCAGCGACGTCAATACCGGTCCCAGCTCGCGCACCAGCGTGATGGCCACAATCGACCCGGTTTGTCCCGTCGCTCCGTATGTCCGAAGCGCGCGCGACATCTGCAGCGCCATCACCATGCCGGTGAATAATCCGGCCAAAACCACAATCGGCAGACTGCCGACGCCAATGATGTCCATTTGAAGGAAAATGTCGTCGGAGTAGTGCGGGCTGAGAAAGATGTTCTTGAAAGCCCGGCCGGACAACAGAAAGAAATCTTGCAGGACGGAGACGGGAGATTTCAGGAAATCGAGCAAGCCGGCTCCCCCATGTAAGTAGATGCTACCATACATGCTGCGAAATCACCGCCATGAACGGCCTTACCGATATCCCTGGAATCCGTGTTGGCCATGCTTCCGATTATGACGGACTCACCGGCTGCACCGCCATCCTGTGCGAGTCCGGCGCGGCTGCGGGAGCGGACGTGCGTGGTTCAGCCAGCGGCACTGAAGAATTTGAGTTGTTCAACCCGCTGCATCTGACCGAGCGCATCCACGCCGTCGTGCTAGCCGGCGGTAGCTCGTTCGGCCTCGAAGCCGCGTCCGGGGTCCGCCGCTATCTGGAGCATCAGGGTATCGGCTTCGACACTGGTTTCGCGCGCGTTCCGCTGGTGCCGTGCGCCATCCTCTATGACCTCGGTATCGGCAAGGCCAGCGCCCGCCCCACGCGCGAAATGGGTGAGGCTGCCGCGGCCGCTGCCACCGCGGGGCCTGTCGCGGAAGGCGCCGTCGGAGCCGGAACCGGAGCCACCGTCGGCAAGCTGCTCGGCATGTCTCACGCAATGAAATCCGGCATCGGCTGCGCCACGGTTGGATTAGAAGGCGCCTATGCCGGCGTCTCTGTAGCAGCACTGGCCGCCGTTAATGCGTTCGGCGATGTGCTTGACCCGGCCACTGGCGGCATTCTCGCCGGCGCCCGGCGCACGCCCCAATCGCGCGAATTTCTCGACACGGCGCGAGCCTTGAAACGCGGTGGCGAAGCCAGTTTCCGCCGCCGCAATACCACGCTGGTGGTGGTCGCCACCAACGCTTTGCTCAACAAGGTTCAGGCCACCAAACTCGCGCAACTCGCTAACATTGGTATGACCCGCTCCATCTCGCCGGTTCACACCATGGTCGATGGCGACCTGGTCATCGCGCTCTCACTCGGCGCCGCGCGCGCCGACGTAACAGCTCTTGGAGTCGCCGCCGCCGAAGCCGTCAGCGACGCCATCGTGCGCGCCGTTCGCCTCGCCCCCACGCTCGGCGGCCTGCCCGGCTTGAAGTCGTAGGCGGCGCCGCTCAGTTCGGAACTTCCCACTTGCCGCTCTGCAATTCGAAGCTGAAATTCTCGCCCAGATAGACGCGCTTCACATCGGGATCGCTGCCCAGCGCTTCGGGCGATCCCGAGCGGAAGATGCGGCCGTTATTGATGATGTACGCGCGGTCGGTCACCGCCAGCGTCTCGCGCACATTGTGGTCGGTCACCAATATCCCGATCCCGGAACGCTTCAAGTCGAAGATGATTTTCTGCAGTTCCAGCACCTGAATCGGATCGATGCCGGAAAACGGCTCGTCCAGCAGCAGAAAGCTCGGCTCAATCACCAGCGACCGCGCGATCTCCACGCGCCTTCGCTCGCCGCCCGATAGCATGTACCCCTTGCTCTGGCGCACTTGTTCCAGGCCGAGTTGCTCAATCAGCCGGTTCACCCGCTCCCGCCGCTCCCGTCCGCTCAACGGCAGCGTCTGCAGAATCGCCATCAGATTATCTTCCACCGTCAACTTGCGGAAAACCGAAGCTTCCTGCGGAAGATAGCTGATCCCGCGCCGCGCCCGCTGGTACATCGGCAGTGCGGAAATATCTTCCTCGTCCAGCAACACGCGCCCCGAGTCCGGACTGATCAGCCCGACAATCATATAAAACGAAGTCGTCTTGCCGGCGCCGTTCGGTCCTAGCAGGCCCACCACTTCGCCCTGTTGCACCCACATGGAAACGTCGTCAACTACTTTGCGTCTGCGATAGGTTTTCGAAATCTCGACTGTCTGGAGCGTGCGCATGCGAGATTTACTTGCGGTGAAGAATGCTGGAGGCCGGCTGGTTTTCGAGGCCCTTAACCAGCAGCCTATCATTGTTGGCGAAGTAGGTCAATTCCCGTCCCCGTGTCGACCCTTTCAGGCTGTCGATCATCTGCGGCGCGCCTTTCACCAGAATCACTTTCTGATCGGCCGCGTAATACTCGGCGTGCTCGGACTTTCCGGTCCTGGTCCGCGCGTTTGCCGATTGCACAATCTCGACCGCTCCATCGGCAAACGCATGATGCAGCGAAGAGTCGGCGCCGGAATTCGAATCGTTGAGGAACGCGCGGATTTCGTCCGCCTTCACCCGCATCCCCGGCCGGTTCAGCACCACCCCGCCGGTATAGTCGGCCACGCGATCGTCTTCCGTATAGACCAGGCCTTCCGAGCGCACCAACGTGAACACTGCCGCGGCCGCCGGCTTCTTCGCGGAATTTCTCTTGGCCTCGTCCGGTTTGGGATCGGCCGCCGGCTTGTCCACGAATTGACTGATCACGTGGCCGTGCGCCTCCAGAATCTCGTTATCGCGGTCGATCTCAATCCGGTCCACCTGCACCCGGTTCGCTCCCTGCCATGCCACCGCATTGCTCTCGTAGCGGATCAGCAGGTTCTTATTCGCCGACGTCATTTTCTGCGCCTTGGCTTGCATCGGCTCGTCATTCGACAACATCGCCGAAGACGCTCCCTGCTTGTCCGGCATGCGCGTCGACGCCACGTTGCCCAGCGCCGTGAAATCGCCATTCTTCTGGTTCATCACGATCTTGTCCCCGGCCGCCGATCCGGTCGGATCCCACACGCGCGCTTTTCCCAGCAGCGTAATCACGTCGGTTTTTTGATCCAGCGTCGCCCGCTCCGCTTGCGCCTGCCGCGGGCCTGCCTGGTAGTGGAAATTTCCCCACTGCTCCAAATCGCTCATCTGCGAGGTCTTCGGATCGAACTTCGCCAACAGATCCGCGCTCGATGTCACCGCCGGCGGTGTTGGCTGGGCCGGTGTCTTCTGTCCCACCGCCGCCTTCGCCGGATTCTCCGTCCGAGTGGTCACTTTCACCGACCGCACCGATTCAATCTGGTTATCCGCGCCGTACTTGATCCAGATCCGCTCGCCCGTCATCCACCGGTGTGCCTGCTCCGGCCGGTTCGGGACGAACTCCACGGACCCGCGCGCATCGGTAGACACTTCGGCGATTTCGCGCCCGCCTGGCTGCATATGTAGTTCCACCACATCGCTCGTCAAAATCCGCGTCTCCGCCAGCGGCGTGCCGGCCCGCTCCACCGGCTGCGAAGCCACCACCGCATGGCCCGACGCCAGCGCCGCCTTCAGGGCGCTGTCTTTCTGCGCCGCGTCGAAATTCAGATCCACGCGGTCGCAAGTCACCGTCGTTTGCGCCGTAGCGGCCGTCTCCACCAGCCGCGCGTTCTGCTCGCCGGTGATCTTCGTAATCACGCCGTCCTCATCCAGCTCCAGGTGAAGCTGATCGGCCTTGTACTCCACTTTGCGGTCCGGATCGTTCTGAACCCCATGCGCCGCGGTCGTTTCCACCTGCCGGATCACGTTGTCTTCTAGCGTCACCACCGCCGGACCGGCATCCAGCGTCAGCGTATCCCGCCGCAAACGCGACCACGGCATCAGGTACACCTTCGCCTCGCGCTCTTTATAAACTGCCTCGCCGCTCTCAATCGTCATCGGCTTGGTGTCCGGCGTCTTCCCCTTCCAGTGCAATTCCACCTGGCTTTTCATGTGTAATTCGCCGGT
>JBDTAT010000318.1:0-5614 GCA_039924505.1 Bryobacteraceae bacterium | reverse complement strand
GCTCGCTCAGTTGCCAAGGGCGACGGCCAGTGGCAATGTAAAAGGCGAGCAGGCATCCCGCGGATACGAATACCGCTCCCTGACAACCGATGCCATGGACGTAGCGCCGGGAGGCCTACCGTGAGAGCTTCGGCCGCGGGATGCGCTTTGTTTCCAAAACGAATACTCAGGTGCCGTCGGTAATCGGACTCTACTATAAGGCCTTCGCGGAAACAAAGTCCTGCCTGCTTGGGTGCTCGACAATCTGAAACGACCTATCCGGAGAAGGAGAAAAAAGATGACCACTCCCCGTGACTCAGCCACGGACCCACCAACATACGCCGCTTGGATCGGCTTGGACTGGGCCGACCAGAAGCACTTTTGGACGATGCGCACGGCCCAGGGCCAGTGCCAGCGCGGCGAACTCTCCAACACCCCGGAGGCGGTAGAAGTCTGGGCCGCCGGACTGGCGCAGCGTTTCCCGGGCCATCTGGTCGCCCTGGCTTTGGAACAGGCGCGGGGCGCCGTGATCGCCATGCTGTCCAAGTACGCCCATCTGGCGCTGTTTCCCGCGCATTCCACCACCCTGGCCAACTACCGCACGGCCTTTGCGCCTTCCGGCGCCAAGGGGGATCCCAGCGATGCCGATCTCATCCTCGATCTACGGCTCAAGCATCCCGATCGGATCCGGCGCCTGCAGCCGGACACGGTGGAAACCCGGAGTTTGCAATTCTTCACCGAAGAGCGGCGCAAGCTGGTCGATCGGCAGACCTCCGAATCGCAACGCCTCACCGGCTGGTTGAAGCAGGTTTGGCCGCGGATGCTCGACTGGTTCGACAACCCGGCTTCGCCGCTGGTGGGGGATTTGCTGTCGCGCCGGCCCAGTTTGCAGGCCCTGCAAAAAGCCTCCGCTGCCACCCTGCGCAATTCTTTCCTGCGCATAACTGCCGGAGTGAGGAACGAATCCAGCAACGTCTGGACCGGATTCGCCAGGCCGTGCCCGCTGCCGCCGATCCAGCCTTACTGGAAACCGCCGCGTTATGTATTCAGAATTCCATCCGTGTCTGGGCGCAGCCGCGGACCGGTATCGCCGCGTTTGACCGCTCCATTGCTCAAACTTACCGCGCTCATCCCGACCGCGCTCATCCCGGCCGGGCCATCATGGAGTCGTTCCCCGGCGCGGGTCCGGCCTTGGAACCCCGCCTCATCGCTGCCGCCGGCTCCTGCGGGACCGTTTCGAGTCAGCTCGCAGCCTGGCCTGTTATAGCGGTATCGCTCGGGTCAAAGTCGGCAGCGGCAACTCTTGCTGGGTCCATGGGCGCTGGGCCTGCCCCAAGTTCATCCGCCAAACCTTCCACAAGTGGGCGGGCTGTTCGATCCGCTGCTGCGATTGGGCGCGTACTTTCCACGAGCACCAGCGCGCCAACAATAAAGGCCATCATGCCGCGATTCGAGCCTTGGCTTACAAGTGGATTCGCATCTTCTTCCGCTGCTGGCGCGATCACCTCCCCTATTCCGCCGACCGCTATCGAAAAGCGCTGCAAGCTAAATCCGCGCTTCCTGCTGAATCGGCTACTAACGTCTCTCAACCCCACGCCCACCCTCTGGGCGTTTCGTGGATATCTTGTGGAGGTTTTTCCAAGCTTGTGAAAAATTCTTGAAGATTCCTCTTGACGGATGAACTCAGATGTCTCACGGTCACGGCTCGGTTACGATTCGTGGAAATGCTGGCGCTCTCGAGGTGGGCTGGAGGAACTACGCCGGCGCGGCGGTGATATTCGTGGTCGATGGCGAACTCGCCAAGCCATCGTTCACGATCAATTGCGCCACGTACGTGCCCGGTTGGTCCGCCGAGAAAGTGGGGGATGCAGTATTGGCCCCCACTAACGCCGCCTGGCTGCCATTCGGAATATTCGTCAATGTCCAGGTGTAGCCGAGTTCCATGCCGCCGGCGCCCGCCGATCCGCTGCCTTTCAGCGTGACTGTGGCGCCCGCGGTGACGTTCCGATCGAGGCCGGCGTTCGCGACCGGAGGCGTGCGGTTCCCGGCAGCCGGCGCCGCCCCGCCTGCGGCGTTCATCACCGCCGCTCCCGCGTCGGCGGAACTCTTGGCCGACGAACCGAAATAGAAACCGAGCGCGGTGCCGGCTAATGCCACCAACGATGGAAAGATGGATTGAGTGATAACGGTCCCATCCAGGCGGCCTAGTCCGACGAAGGCAAGCACACCACCAATGGCGAAGGTGAGAAGCCAAAGCAGACCTCGCGCCAAGTCGCCGCGGGCGGCTTCCCGCACCTCGTCGGGGTTGAAGGGTTGCGATACGCTGTAAGACTTGCCGATCGACGCCGTAGGCGTGGGTGATTTAGCCGGCGGTTCGTCGAGCAGATTCAGTTCGTTCATGACTTTCGTCTATCGCCCCCGCGAAGGCCGCGCCCCTGGGATTTTTGTTACTTCGCGTTGCTGGAACCCTTTAGCGATGTATTGAAAATTATCTGCCGCAGGCTCTTATCCGAGGGGTCCTGAATCAGCAGGTTGTTCCCTTTGTCTATCTCATTTTGCAGAAAGGATTGAGTTTCGATGACTTGCCTGAGAGCTTCCGTAACGGTGGTGCCGCGAACCGCGGCAAGGTTCTTTATTTCATTCACAGTTTCGTCGGGCAGATTAACGGTAACTTTAGTAGACATTCAATCTCCTATAAATGCGATATGGTTATTTGCCGTATGATAGCCGTATAATAGCCGTATGCTCTCTGCCTTGTCAAGTCTTGTCGATTCACCGTGGAAGATCGTCCTCATCGTATTGAGCATAGGAGTAATCGTTTTGTGGCTCCTTCTTAAGAGAGGCGCCCGCAGAACCATGCTGACCACGTCCAGTTGGAAATCGTATATCGGCGGTCAAGGTACGATCCTCTTTAGTTTTCTACTGATTGGCGGATTCCTGGCTTGGATCGCTTTTTATGTGGGGCCGCATCCAGGCACGGTCACGCAAGGCAAACTGATTGCGTACCACGTGGACCCGAGTAAGGGCGTTCTAATCGAGGACCAGGACGCTCAAAATTATCATCACATCACCATCCTGTCTCAAACCGCCACGCCTTCGGACGGTTCGGCCATCCTAACCGTTTACGGCGAGTCTCCGAATGTAGGCAAGCATGAAATCGGGCGGATTGAGACGAACGCCAGCGCTTGTTCACGATGGGAGCAGCAAAACTCGAGCCAGCATTTGACGATGACGATTGCAACGGGAGCGGGTATACACCCGGCAACGATGGTCGACGTTTTCGTTTTTCTCTCGCCTGAATAAGCGGGCGAAGTTGCTCGCGATTCCGATCGGGCTAGTTGGGGTGGTTGTTTCGCGGCTGGCGCGGGTGTTTACCGGTAGCTGTGGAGTTGGGGGCCGACGGTGTTGGACCAGAACATGGCGCCGATCATGCCGGGGCAGCCGGCGGGCGCGTTGCCGGTTATGATGTCGTGCATCGCGTGACTGACGATGGCGGGCGTTGTGTCTCCGGTGAGGAAGCCTACTGCCACTTTACCGGCCGGCATTGATGGGAAGAAGCGCCTGGGATCGCCGCCAACGTTAAAGCCATCGAGCCGGAGTTCGGTCATGTCGGCGTGATAATAAGGCACCTTCGGGCCGTCGGAGGTGGACCGTCAGCCAAGCGTAAAACAGGACTTCGACCGCCAGATATTCCTTATTTGCCGCATTGCCGATGGTAGCCTCTGGGTGGTTGAGGATTAGAGCGGTCGGGTGTATCAGCCTTGAGATGAAGTTCTTGAATGTCGATGTTCACCTCATTCAGAAACCTTACTGCCTCCGCCGGGCCCGTGGACACAAAGTTCAATTTGGCTACGAAGGACGATCGCCATCAAGCCGGCTTGGTCCTTGGCCCAGCGGATTGCGCGAGCAAGTTGAAGATCCAAGCACCGCAGAATACGCACCCGCGCAATTTGGCTTGAATGTGATAGGGCTTTTCTTCCGTCATAGTCCGGCTGTAGCATCGATTGAAAACAGATCTGGATGACCGATTCGACAAGACTCACCACTCGAGCGTAAGCGCCAAAGCCGTGGTTTTGGCCAGGGGCGTGGGGCATTGTTTCGGCGGCAATCCGGTTCAAATTGCGCGCGCCTAATTCCCAACCACCTGCAGAATCAGGCACTTCAAATACAGCGTCTCGGGAACCGTCAGCAAAATCGGATGATCGGCCGGTTGCGTGCGCCGCTCCAGCACCCGCAGCGTCTTGCCGGCATCGAGCGCCGCCGCCGCGACAATTTCAAACAGCGCGGCTTCGCTCAAATGGTGGGAGCAGGAGCACGTCACCAGCACCCCGCCCGGCTCGAGCAATTCCAGCGCGCGCCGGTTGATCTCGCGGTATCCGCGCGCCGCCCCTTGGAGCGCCGAGCGCGATTTCGCAAACGCCGGCGGGTCCAGCACCACCGTCGAAAAGCGGCGGCGCGCCGCGGCTTGCGCCGGAAGATAATCGAATAGATCCGCCTGGCGGAATTCGACGTTCGTAAGCCCATTGGCGTCGCGGTTGCGGGCCGCCGTCGCGAGCGCCGCGGCCGAGCTGTCCACCGCCTCCACCGTTTCGCAATGCGGCGCCATGTGCAGCGCGAAACCGCCCGTTGAAGTGAAGCAGTCGAGGGCGCGGCCCCCCGCATAACGCGCGGCCGCCAGATAGTTTTCCCGCTGGTCGAGGTACACGCCGGTTTTCTGCCCGCGCAGCAGATCGGCTTGGAGCAACAGACCGTTCATCCGGATCGCCACCCGCTCCGGCAATTCGCCATGGATGACGCTGGTCTCAAGCGGCAGCGATTCATGCGTCCGCACCGCCACGTCGTTGCGGACGACGACAATTGCCGGGGAGAACAGCTCGCGCAGACACTCGACAAGTAACGCCTTCACCCGGTCCATGCCCTGATCGAGCGTCTGCAGAACCATCGCATCGCCATATCGGTCCACCACCAGGCCGGGCAGCAGATCGCCCTCCCCATGCACCAGCCGGTATGCGTCCGTGTCCGCAACCAGCCGCGCGCGCAACCCGGCTGCCGCGCGCAGCCGTCGCAGGAAAAATTCACGGCCGATCTCTTCGGTCTGCCGCGACAGCATCCGGATCGCGATCTGCGACGTCGAGCTGTAATGCGCCGCACCCAGCACGCGGCCCCGCGGATCGAGAACGCGCACGACATCGCCCGCCGCCGCTTCGCCGCGATCCGCCACGTCGCTCGCAAACACCCAGGGATGTCCGGAGAAAACGCGGTCGGCGCCTTTGCGCGTTACGCGCACGGTTGCCAGCGCGGAGGCCGACGCGAACGTTGGACTCAATGCGTCAATTCCCGCTGCATCGCCTGCAGGCGCGCGATCCGGTCCGCGGTTGAAGGATGGGTCGAAAACATGCGCGTGAACACACCGGATGTGAACGGCTTGATAATGAACAGGTGCGCGGTGGAAGGCGACGCGTCCATCGGCACGCGCTGCGACCACGTCTCCAGTTTTTGCAATGCGCCGATCAACTCGCCGGGGTCGCCCGTGTAATGCGCGGACGCCTCATCGGCGTCGTACTCGCGCGTGCGCGAAATCGCCATCTGAATCAGCATGGCGGCAATCGGCGCCAGAATCAGCATCAGGATTCCG
>JBDTAT010000317.1:0-3412 GCA_039924505.1 Bryobacteraceae bacterium | reverse complement strand
CGCAGGCTCCAGCAGCGTCCAGTCTCGATGTTCTCCAGGAAGCTGTACCTCGTGCCACCCCGTGCGTGAGTCTCAATCGGGTTGCCGCCGTCCACCTGGAGTAGCCAGATCGCCTTCAGGTGACCCTTCCGACCGTAGGCCGATTTCACATAGCCACTGCCGATGAGTCGCTTTGCTGCCTCGATGGTGCGAAAGCCCAGGGAAGTACCGTCTGCTGCGTAGATCGGGATCTGTTCGCGCTTGGAAGACACTTTGGTTGTTTGGATCGAAGGGAAGGAGTTTTTGGAGAGTCCCGTCTCTCGGGCCAGACCGCAGCTTACATCTCCTTTAATAGCAGGAGCGGAAATCAGTCGTCAACAGTAAAGTGAATCGGCCAAGGACGGGTGGCGGGCGCATGGGCAACGTCCTTATATGGAAACGAAATGTTGTCGTCTCCAGCAAACAACAACCTTGAAAAACGGTGCCTACGCTCCCCATTCCTTCGATCATGTTGACGGTGAAGGCCTAGTCGTGGGCAGCCTCAAAATCCACACGGTGCCCATGGTTTGCCCACGCCAAAAATGGCGTTTGGACTCCACTTGGACTCCGGTGATTACGTTCTTTGCTGGCAGGGTGGCGGTAAGTGTTTGAAAGGTTTTGGTGGACCTGGTGAGATTCGAACTCACGACCTCTTCCATGCCATGGAAGCGCGCTCCCAACTGCGCCACAGGCCCACGAGGTGAACCCTCACCATTATGCCACATCGTTCCGCGCCGGGTAATTCCGCCCGGTAAGATAGCAACATGAACCGCGATGAAGCCTGGGATCTGCTCTGCGAATTCACTACCACGGATAGCTTGCGCCGCCACGCGCTGGCGGTCGAAGCCTGCGTGGCGGCCTATGCGCGCCGGTTTGGCGAGGATGAAACCAAATGGTCGGTCACGGCGCTGCTGCACGATTTCGACTATGAAATTCATCCCGAAGCGCCGGATCATCCGATGAAAGGAGAGCCGATTCTGGCCTCCCGGGGCGTGGACGGCGAGATTCGCCGGGCGATCCTCTCGCACGCCAATTATAGCGGTGTTCCGCGCGAATCGCGGCTTGAAAAAACGCTGTTCGCCTGCGATGAGCTGGCCGGGTTCCTCACCGCCGCCAGCTACGTGAAACCCGGCCGCAGCATTGCGGAAGTGGACGTGAAATCCGTGCGAAAGAAGCTGAAAGACAAAGGCTTTGCCCGCTCGGTAAGCCGCGACGATATCGTCAACGGAGCTGCGGCGCTCGAAATACCGCTCGATGAGCATGTCGAGTTTTGCATTCGCGCCATGCAGACGCGCGCGTTCGAACTTGGCCTGGACGGAAGCCGCTGACCGGGGCGCCGGGGTCCGTTACGGAAGCCACCAGCGCAGCGAATCCGACGCGGCCGCGAAGAATTCCTTTTGCGCGCGGGCAGCGTCGTCCGCGCCCACCGTTCCTACCGTCCAATTGCCGCGCGGCCGGTAGGCGGCGTCGTGATAGACCCACATTTCACCGCTCCCGGAGCCGCGGCTCGAGCCCACAAGAATCGGCGCGTCCGCCACACAATCGAAGTTTTCGTTGTCCAGCGTGAACCGCAGACGATTGCCGTCCACGGTTCCCACCTTGGAAAACGCGCGGCCGGCCGGGGCATCGGTCGAGAAGAAATATCCTCCGCGTCCGGGTAGATAAAACATGGCGTAGCGTCCGGCCACTGCGCCGCGCGGACCCGGCGCCGTTACCGGCTGGCGATTGATCGAGACTTGCAATCCGGAGAATTCGATGGCGCCGTCGGGCCGCGCGGCGCCCGTGACGACGGAACCGCCGCTTTCATTCAGCCGCACTTCAATCGTGTCGATCACCGGATCTTGCGTGCGGAGATACTGGTACAGATTGATCGAAGTGCGCTCTCCGGAACGCAGTAGCGGCAGTTGGCGCGTTTCCGGAATCGTCGGAGTTGGTTTGCCGCCGTCGGCGCCTGGAAACTGCTGCGCGAATTCCGTGCCGGCGGGCTTCACGGTGATCTGGAAAAGATCTTCGTCCGAAGTGCGCTCGATAGCCAGTTCGTAAGCGAAGACTGCCAGGCCGTTTCGATCGCGAAAAATGCGGTAAAAACTGTTGCCGGACGCGGCAGCCATATCGGTGGTCAACCCAGCCGCTCCGAAACTGGCGCTGATGCGCAGGTGAACGCCGTTGCTCAGCGTAATGGAGGAGGAAGTTTGCCCGCAGCAGACCCAGGCGTTCAACAGCAGAAGTGCGGCCAGCTTCTTCATCCATTTTCATTGTCGCGCACAAGAAAGGCCGCGTCGTGCTGGAGCGGCGAACCACCCTTGAGGAAGACGCTCCCACGCGCCGCGCGGAAGCGACGCCGGCTGTTCGGACTTTACCGGTCGCGCGAAGTCAGAACGTGATCCTGCCGCTGAACTGCAGCTTGCGCGGCTGATTGGCCATGGATGAGAAAATGCCGAAGCTGGCGGAATCGATAGCCGTTCCCGGGGCCGCGAAATGGACCGCGTTGTTGATGTTAAACGCGTCCGCCTGAAATGCCAGCCGCACCCGTTCCCGAACCTGAAATTCTCTGCGAACACTGACATCCAGGTCCGCGTTGTGCGGAGCAAACAGCCCGAGCGGGGCCGTGCGCGCAACGTCGCCTGCCGTGTAGTTCGCCGGATCCACGAAGGCCGCCTTATTGAGGTACGCCGTGCTGCTGAGGTTCGCTCCCCCGCTGCCGATCCCGCCATTCTGCCGCACACTTCCCGTGAAGGTCCGATTGTAGTTCGGATAGCAGGACGCATCGATAATGCCGCCACCTGTGCAGGTGCCGGTGATCGATAAAGGCGCGCCGGTGGTGAACGTGAAAATTCCGGAAACCTGCCAATTGCTAATCACTCCGTTTAGCGCTTTATTCCCGCTGTTCAGGCCGCGGCCGGCTCCGAAGGGTAACCGGTAGACGAATGTGGCGCTGGCGACGTTCGCGCGATCGATGGTCCCCAGCCCCTTTTCCAGGTAGTCCTTATTCGGATCGCGCACACCCGCTAAATCGTCCAGTTCCTTACTGAAAGTGTAGTTCACCATAAACGTGAAGCCATGCGAGAACCGCCGGTTGAGTGAGATTTGAAGCGAATTATAAGTTGAATTCCCAACATCCAGCCACGGGTCGTTGAGACCGCCGTATTGCGGGAACGGTCTCAGGGCCTGAGCGATGGTTCCGGTGAAGTTCGGGAACGGCGTCTTAATACCGGGGAAAATAGCCTGCGCCTGCGCGAGCGTCGCCGGCGTCAGGGTTGACCCAAGCAGAGATCCTAGCCCAAGATATTGCACTGGAATCTGATTGGTAAATGGTCCCGCGACCCCCGCGCCAGGCAGCCAGTGACCGGCGCTGGCGCTATATGCTGCGCTCAAGGTCGTACTCGGCGTAAAC
>JBDTAT010000316.1:0-5297 GCA_039924505.1 Bryobacteraceae bacterium | reverse complement strand
ACCTACCGTCATTCTACTGGTGTGGCGGCGGCGTCGGTGGCCATCGCACGAACACTGGAGATGGGCGATCCGGAGATTCAGTTCATCCGCCGGGCCGCGCTGCTCCACGATATCGGCAAGCTGGGGGTGTCCAATTCCATCCTCGAAAAACCGGACAAGTTGACCGCGGGCGAATGGGGAGTCGTGAAACAGCATCCCGCCTATTCATTTGACATTCTCCGGCGGATTCCGGCCTTCGAGGAACTCAGTGTGGTCGCCGCCGCCCACCATGAACGGTTGGATGGCAAAGGTTATTTCCGCCAGTGGGGCGCCGCACAACTTTCTCTTCCGTCGCGCATCATTGCGGTCGCCGACGTGTTCGACGCGCTGTCGGCCAAGCGGCCGTACCGCGATGGGCTGCCGCTGGAGACGGTTTTCCAAATCATGGCCAAAGACACCCCGCACGGGCTGGACGCCCAATGCTTCGAGGCGCTGAAAGCCTCCCACGGACACGCTTCGCCGGCTTCGGATCTGCTGGCTCTGTCGCGCGGCGTCGGGAATCCGGCAGTTAGCCTTCCGAAAGAAGTCCCCCAACAGAAATCCGAAGCTCGCCATAAGAAAAAAGAAGTTTTGGTATGAAGTTTCACTACCGGACCTCCGTCCGTTTTCTGCTGGTGGCCGCGTTTCTCCCGGCTTGCCTGTGCGCGCGGGGTTTCTATTGGAATGTTGCGAGCGCCCGCTCGATGGGTCTGGGGGCGTCTTTATTCCATCGAGCACCGGTGTGCTCGATGCGCTAGCCGCCAACCCGGCCGGCCTCGCGTCGCTCAGCGCGCCTACCGTCGATCTCAGCTTGTCTGCTGTGTTTGCGCGCGGCTCGTTCAGCAACTCAGTGAACCACGATGCCCCGCTCCAGAGCGCTCCCGGAGTGATGCCGTACGGCGCATTTGGAACTCCCATCGGCCATTCCCGGTTCAGCTTTGGCCTCGGGTTCTTGCCGGAACTAACCTCGGACGCCGATTGGCGCTATGTGGACGCGCCTGGCGTGGGCGGCGCAACCTACGGACTCCAGCGGCAGAAATCCGCGATTCTCGCGGCCAGCGCCACCGCCGGCCTTGGAATCGCGCTGGGACGCTATCTCGCCCTCGGCATCTCCGAAGGCGCCGTTTACAACTCGAACACCTACGACGCTCCCTACATTTTTCAAAGCCAGCCGGTGTTGAAAGGGCTAAAGACATTGCTCGACCTGCACACCACCGGCATTGGCTGGAATACCAGCGTCGGATTAGTCGCAAGCCCGTCCAGAACGGTGCGTCTCAACGTGGCCTGGAAATCCCGCACGGTGATCGATACTTCCGGTGACGCTTCGGGTAACGCCGCGCAGCAGTTCGCCGCGCTCGGTATACCGTTCCGTCCGGATTTTCACTATTCCGCGAACATCCGCACCATACTGCCCCAATCGGTGATCGCCGGCGTTCTATGGCGCGTCGATCCGCGATGGCTGCTGGCGTTCCAGGCGGATTGGATCGACTGGAAAAATGCGTTTTTCACGCTTCCCGTAGAGTTGTCGAACGGCACGAACGCGGATATCAATGGCCTGTTGCATTCCAGTTCCCTGAACGATAGCATCCCGCTCGACTGGAAAGACCAAGTCTCCCTTCACGCCGGTTTCGAGCGGCTGCTGACGGAGAGCGTTTCAGTGCGCGGCGGTTTTGCGCATGGAAACAATCCCGTCCCCGGATCGACTCTGTCTCCGCTTACCGCCGCCATCATCTCGAACCAGTTCTCGACCGGCGCGGGCTATCGCCGCGGCCGCGCCCGCTTCGACCTCGGCTATGCCTTCGATCTTCGCGGGCACGCCGGCGTGCAACAGAGCGCGCTGCTGTCGGGCGAATACAGCAACAGCGCGGTCGGGGTGGGAACACAAACCCTGATGCTGAACACCTCGTTCCAGTTTTAAATTGCCCTGGGGTTGCAGACCGGTGCCGCAGCAGCCCCCAACCGACCCCCGGCGAGTGGTATAATCTTTGCAAGTTATCCTGTTGCCAGGAGGCCACTTAAAGAAGATGCGCTCCTTACCGCGTTCCTTCGCCGCCGCGGGCGTTGCTGCTGCCGTGTGCGGTTCCGGTCTGTTACTTTTCGCCAAGGATTTCACTCCGGCTCAGCGCCACTGGTGGGCGTTTCAAAAGGTTGAGAACCCTCCGGTTCCCGCGGTCAAAGCGGAGAACTGGGTGAAGACGCCGGTCGATGCGTTTGTTCTCGCCAAGCTCACCGCCAAGGGCCTCGCGCCCAATCCGCCGGCCGATAAAATCACACTCCTGCGGCGCGTCAGTCTCGACCTCACCGGTCTTCCGCCCACGCCGGCCGAAGTGCAGGCCTTTCTCGCCGACACTTCCGCCGATGCGTACGCCAAGGTGGTCGATCGCCTGTTGGCCTCGCCGCACTACGGTGAAAGATGGGGACGCCATTGGCTCGATCTGGCCCGGTACGCCGATAGCGAAGGATTCAAGAGCGATGAAACGCGGCCGAACATCTGGCGTTATCGCGACTACGTGATCCGATCTTTCAACGACGATAAGCCGTATGACCGCTTCATCCGGGAGCAGATTGCCGGCGATGAGATTTACCCCAACGATCCGGAGGCGTTGATAGCCACCGGATTCAATCGCCACTTCCCCGACGAGAGCAACGCGCGCGACCTGATGCTGCGCCGCCAGGAAATTTTGAACGATATCACCGATACGGTTTCGGCGGCCTTCATGGGCCTCACCTACGGTTGCGCCCGCTGTCACGATCACAAGTTCGATCCCATTCTGCAGAAGGACTACTACCGCCTGCAGGCCTTCTTCGCGAATACACGTATCGACGATGACGCGAACCTGATGCCCGTGGCCAGCCGCGCCGGATGGGCACGGCAGAACGCCGAGTGGGAATCGAAGACGAAGGCCATTCGCGGCGAAATGGAAACGCTGGTAAAACCGGAATTGGACAAGCTCTACAAGGTCAACTTCGACAAGTTCCCAGCCGAAATTCAAGCCGCCATCACGACGTCGGCCGCCGGGCGTACGCCCATTCAATGGCAAATGTACTACAAGGCCAAGCCGCAGATCGACCACCCGCAAGAGGAAGGCGCCAAAAACTTGCGCGGCGAATCCGCGGCGCGCTATCGCGAGCTGAAAGGCGAACTGGCGCAGTTCGATTCCATCAAACCGCCCGCCGTTCCGGTCGCGCAAGCGATGATCGATAACGACTCGCCGTCGCCCAAAACTTTCGTGCTCGCTACCGGCGCCTACGACCGCCCGATGGAGGAAGTGCAGCCGGGCGTCCTCTCCATCCTGAATCCGGCGCCGGCGAAAATTATTCCGCCGGCCGGGCTTCCTTCCACCGGACGCCGCACCGCGCTCGCCAATTGGCTGGCAGACCCGGCCAATCCGCTGACCGCCCGCGTGATGGTGAATCGCATCTGGTTCTACAACTTCGGCCGCGGCATCGTCGATACGCCGAGCGATTTCGGTGTCATGGGTGAGCGGCCCACCAATAGAGAACTCCTCGATTATCTGGCCACCGCGTTCGTCGAAAATGGATGGAGCGTCAAGAAAATGCAGCGCACCATCTGCCTCTCAAATGCGTACCAACAGTCGTCGCTCTCGCGTCCCGAGGCCGCCAAGATCGACCCGGAAGACAAATATTTCTGGCGCTATCCGCGGCACCGGCTGGAAGGCGAAAGCATCCGCGATTCGATGCTCGAAACCGCCGGGATTCTGAACGACAAAATGGGCGGCCCCGGCGTGTTCCCGCCGCTGCCGCCGGGCGTGAAGCCGCGCGGCGGTTGGGCGACGGACAAGAACGCATCCGACGACCTGCGCCGCAGCGTATACATCTTCGTGAGGCGCAATGTCCGCTACCCGATGTTGAATTCTTTCGATGAGCCGGACACATTTGAGAGCTGTAGCCGGCGCAACGTTACCGTGACGCCGACGCAGACGCTCGACCTGTTGAATAACGATCTGGTTCTCGACTGGTCGGAGGCATTCGCGGGGCGCGTACTGAACGACCGGGGCCTCGCGCCCGAGGCGCAGATCGATCGCGCCTACAAGCTCGCTTTTTCGCGGCCGCCCGACGCTAAAGAACGTAAACTGGCGGAAACGTTTTTGGATAAGCAGGTTCCCATTCTTGCGGATCGCATCGCCCGCGGAGACAAGGTTCCGCTGCCGCAAGCGGTTCCCACCGGTGTCGCGCCGGCGCGCGCCGCCGCGTTCGTCGATCTGTGCCACATGCTGTATAACGCCAACGAGTTTCTCTACATCGATTAAGGAGGCCACCATGCTGAACAAACTTTCTCATCACTGGCAAGTGAGCACGCGGCGCGAGTTCTTCACGCGCGCCGGAAGCGGCCTCGCCGGCATCGCGCTCGCCGGCATGTTGACGGAGGAGAAAGCGCGCGCCGCCTCCATCGATCCGCTGGCGCCCAAGCCGGGGCAATTTCCGCCGAAAGCCAAGTCGGTAATCTGGCTGTTCATGGAAGGCGGCCCCAGCCATGTCGATTTGTTCGACCCCAAGCCGAAGCTGAAGGAACTCGCGGGGCAGCCGCTGCCCGCCTCTTTCGGAAAACCGATCACGGCGATGGGCACCGGCAGCAATTCGCTGATGCCGTCCCAGCGGACTTTCAAGCAGTACGGCGAAAGCGGCCTGTGGGTTTCCGACTGGTACCCGAACATCGCGCAACACGCCGACGACATCGCCATGATTCATTCGGCGTGGGCCGACGGGTTGAACCATGTCGGCTCATGCAGCCAGATGCATACCGGCGACATTCTGGCCGGCCGTCCGGCCATGGGCGCCTGGACCACCTACGGATTAGGCAGCGCCAATCGCAATCTGCCTTCGTTCGTCGTGATGCTGGACGACAAAGAGCCGGTGGGAGGGCCCAAGAACTGGAGCTCCGGTTTCCTGCCCGCCACCTATCAGGGCACGCAGTTCCGCCAGGGCGACACGCCTATCCTTTATCTGAAGCCGCCGGGCGGCGCCACACCGGCGCAGCAACGCAACGAACTCGATTACCTGCAGGCGCTGAACCAACATTTTTCCGAGAATAAAACTGAGGATTCAGATCTCGACGCGCGCATCCACTCCTACGAACTGGCGTATAAGATGCAATCCGCCGCGCCCGAGGCGGTCGATTTATCCAAGGAGTCCGAGGAAACCAAAAAACTCTATGGCATGGATCAGAAGGAAACATCCGCGTTCGGCGCCAACTGTCTGATGGCCCGGCGCCTGGTTGAGCGCGGCGTCCGCTTCATCGAGCTGTACTGCGGCTCCGG
>JBDTAT010000315.1:0-3035 GCA_039924505.1 Bryobacteraceae bacterium | reverse complement strand
CCGCCGCGATCGGTGTATTGAACGCCGCCGCCAATCCCGCGGCCGCGCCCACCGGAGCGATCAGCCGCATCTTTTCGCGCGGCAGACGGAACACCCGCCCCAGTAGCGACGCGACGCCCGCGCCCATATGCAGCGAGGGATCCTCGGGCCCGAGCGAGTTCCCGGTTCCAATCGAAATCGCGCACGCCAGAAACTTTCCGATCACGGCGTTGAACGGCACATTACCATCGGAAATGTACACCGCCGCTTTCGTATCGTTGACGCCGCTGCCACGCGCCGCGCCGAACACGCGATTCACCAGCCAGACCGCGGCTATCGCGCCCAGCCCGGGTATCAGGATTCTCCAGTAAGCCGGCCGGGGCGCGGGAGTTTCAATCGTATGCCAGCTCATCGCGTCGATGGCCATGTGGAAACATACCACCAGCAAGCCCGCGAAGATTCCAATCAAAATCGCCAGCAACAGAAAGCGCTGGGTCTCGTTCATGCCCGGCCATCGTAGACGCGCGAACTTGCCGTGTTTCATTTTTCGGATAGGTGCGCCAGCACCCGCGCCAGCGGTTCATCGCTAGCCGCCTGATTCCCGCACAACCCCGCACGCGCGGCCCACAATCGCTCGGCCAGAGCGATATCCGATTCCGTCGCGTCGGCATATGCGCCCCGCTTCACTCTGTTTGCCAGCGCTTTGCGCGCCGCGTCAAGATCCGGCGGCGGGGCCGAACCTTCCTTGGCGCACGCCGTCACGTCCACCACCGCGCGCTCCACCAGCGTCCGGCTCCGCTCGTAGCGTGCCGCCGCGCTCAGCATCCGCGCCGTCGGGTCCAACTCCAGGATTTCATTCACCGTCGCGAGACGCTTTTCCGCTGCGGTATCGCGCGGGTTTTCCCATACCGCGCGCCGCAGCGCGTTCTGCGCCTCCCGGTAATTGCCCCGCGCCAGCTCGGCTTCTCCCAACCCGGCTTCCGCTTCGGCGTCGCGATGCCCTCGCTGCGAGCTCTCCCGTATCACATCGCGAAACAGCTCCGCCGATTGCGCCGCCGAACCATACGCCAGCAGTAGGTGTCCAATCCGTTTTCTCGCCGCGGGATCGTCGCGCTCCTCATCGGCCAACTCCAGCAGCTCCGCCAGCACCTGTTTCGGACTGCCGCCTTTCTCAAGCAGTTCCACCAGCTCCCACCGCGCGCGCCGCCGGTTGGCTTCGGCATTCTCGGGCCAATATCCGAAAATCGCGCGGTGGTAATCGTCCACCGCCAGCGGTGTCATCCCTTCGCCCGCCTCAATCCGCGCCAGCATGAGGTTCGGCAGCGCTCCGTCCGGGTCCTCCCGCAGCAGTTCGTGAAAGTAGATCGCCGCTTCGTCCCGCCGACCCAGCTTCATCAGCGCCAGCGCGATGGCCCGGCGGTAAACCCGGTTCTCCCGCGAAATGGACAGCGCGTTCCGGTACTGTTCAATTGCAGTCCCGTAGTTTTCCGTCGCCGTCAGCCGCTCTCCCTGATTGAAGTAAGCGCGTGCCCGCCTTCCCTGCTCAGCGCGATACCACTTTGTTAGAAAAATGGTGCCGGTCAAGAGTCCCGATAGCGCGATAAAAACCAGCGCGAACGCGCCGGCCGCCGCGCCGCCGGGCCTCGGCTCGTGAGTGTTCATTTGCGGCTCATGAACTCCTCGATCTCTTTCAGTTCGGCCGCGTTCAGCCGGAACTCTGCCGCGCCAATCACGCCGTCCACCTGTTCGGGAGACCGTATTCCCACAATCGCCGCCGTCACCGCCGGCCGCCGCAGCGTCCATGCGATCGCCACTTCACCCGTTGAGCGCCCGTGCCGCTTCCCGATCCCGCGCAGCAATTCCGCCAATTCCAGATTCCGCGTCAGCAGCGGCTCCTGAAAATTCGGCGTTCTCCGCCGGAAATCGTCGGCCGGAAACGCCGCCACCCGATCCCGCGTCATCTTTCCGCTCAGCAAACCGGATTTCATCGGCGAATACACGAGCACGCCGATGTTGTTCGCTTCCGCGTGCGGCAGAATCGACTCCTCAATCTCCGGCGACACCAAAGAGTACGGCGGCTGCAGCGACGTAACCGGCGCAATCGCCTGCGCCCGCTCCATCTGCGCCACATTGAAGTTCGATACTCCGATCCACCGCACCTTCCCCTCGTCTTTCAACTTGGCCATCGCGGCCCAGCCTTCTTCAATCTGGTCGTCCGGCTCCGGCCAATGCATTTGATACAAATCGATCGCGTCCACCTGCAAGCGCCGCAGACTGTCCTCCAGTTCGCGCCGGATGGAATCCGCGCGCAGACTCTTGCCGATCTCGCGCTTCTCATTCCAAATCCGCGCGCACTTGGTGAACACGTATGGCTTATGCGGCGTGCTCTTCAGCGCCTGGGCCACCACTTCCTCGGAATGCCCCAGACCATATACCGCCGCCGTATCGATCCAATTAATCCCGCGATCGAGCGCCGCGTGAATCGCATCGATCGAATCCCGGTCGTCCTGCGGCCCCCAGGCGAATGCCCATCCCGCGCCGCCCATCGCCCATGCGCCAACACCCACCGGCGTAATCATTAGATCGCTGTTTCCAAGTTGTCGTGTTTGCATATCTACCTTGCAGTCTATCGAATCCCCCATGCTCTCCGACAGCCTAAGATTTCCCTGTGTAGATGCTCCAAAATAATGAAGGATTGCTTCAGCGGCGTTTGGACGACATTACCGTGCTGCTTACGTCGCTGTCGTCGGCCGCGCGCGAGTTCGCCGTAGCGCAGAAAGCCGCCAGGAAACCCTCATTAGAGCCGACTCGACATTACGCAGCGAGGTAGTCCCGGGAGTAAACTCGTGTCTAAAGGTTAAAAACGTGCCGTAAATTACTGCGCCGCAACCCAAATAACTACCGGCTCACGAGCTGGAATACCCGCTACCGTAGGCACGACCTCCAAAAATCCAGTACTCGTTTGCTGAAGCTGAACCTGAGCAACCCCGGAGATGGCCTCAGGGGAAGTAGTTGTGGAAAGAATTCCTGTTCCCGTTACACCCGGACCTATTTCG
>JBDTAT010000314.1:0-7294 GCA_039924505.1 Bryobacteraceae bacterium | reverse complement strand
CGGAGCCAACGCCATCGTTGCTCTCCGCTGTTGCCATCTCAACGGCCGGTTTGAGGACTACTGGGAAGCGCGCCGCGCGGCTTGATCTCCACTTCTATGTCGCCCACCCCTAAACGAAATAAGAGGGATGCCCAGAGCTCCAGAATTGCGACACGTCCGGGTTGCGTCAAACGGTTGCGTAGATGGTCGATCATTGGTTGATTCCTGCTGGCGGGGCACTCCTGAGGCGACGCCTTGAGATCAACCAAAAGCGGGCCAAGTCGAGGTCACCTGAAAGCGCCCGGTCGTGGACCGTGGATCACGACATTGACGTGGGCACGATATCCTCCGTAAATCCAAATTTCGGTCCACATTTATCTTGACAAACAGAGTACAGTGCGGTATCCTATCCCAACGTATTATAGTGAAAGTAGTTCAACTGGGAACTAAAACTACTTGAAATACAACCTAAGGATTACCGGGAGGAAGCAGTGCCGTGAAGACATACTCCCAGTCCCGGCGTTCAAAGGCACAAAACGAATCCGGACCCATTGGGCACGTGTTCAAATTGAGCCTTCGCAACGGATCGAGCCTTAAAGCGATGCGTTGTGCAAACGAAGTACACAAAGCTGTCAATTGCCGAGAGGACGGCGGTTTCAAGTCATTGCTATTCTCGGGAGCCATCAGTATTGGAAGACATTTCACGGGTCAAATCACTTCTCCGTGAAGGGAGACAACCATGTTTCAGTTTCCTGGCGTACGACGCCCGTACATTTTCGCCGCGTGCTTTCTGCTCGTCGGGTTGCAGACCACCTTTGCTCAAGGTCAATTCGGCTCGATTCTGGGTACGATCACCGACGCCAGCGGGGGCGCCATCCCCGGAGCGAAAGTCGCCGCCGTCAACTCCGGCAAGGGTCTTCGCATCGAGACTACCTCCAATCAATTGGGTTTGTATCAACTGCTGCAATTGAATCCGGGCTCGTATACCGTTCAGGCGGAAGCCAATGGCTTCAAGAAAATCGAGCGAGCGGGTGTGCAGGTACAAGTGGCCGACCGGATTACGCTGGATCTTCCGATGGAAGTGGGTTCGTTGAATGAAGTGGTAAACGTGACGGCCGAGGCTCTCGCCCTGCGCACATCCGATGCGCAAACCGGTGAGGTCGTCAACAACACCATGGTCGAGAATCTGCCGCAACTGAACCGCGATCCTCTCGCGCTGGTGGTTCTTGCCGGCAACGTGCAGGGCGGCGGCAGCCGTGCACAACCGGGAAGCGACACGCGCATCAACGGCGGCCGCACGATCGGCGTCGAATACAACGTAGACGGCATCACCGCCGGAACGGGTCTCGGACACAAGGTGGTCGACACCACCCCGACGATGGAAGCAGTGGCCGAGTTCAAGGTGATCACGAACGGCATCTCGGCCGAGTATGGCCGGCTCTCCGGCGGCGTCGTCGAGGTCGTGACCAAGGGCGGCACTAACGATCTTCATGGCCAGCTCTTCGAGTACTTCCAGAACGATCACCTCAACGCCAACTCGTGGCAGCAGAACGCTCTCGGCGGCAGCAAGGTCAAGTTTAGCCAGAACCTGTTCGGCGGCGTCGTGGGCGGCCCAGTCGTGCTGCCAAAAATCTATAATGGCAAAAACAAGACTTTCTTCTTCTTTAATTATGAGGGTTTTCGTCTCCGGCAGGCTGGCGCGCTGCAGGTCGCTTCCGTTCCCACCGAACTGGAGCGTAAGGGCGACTTTTCGCAGACGTTCTACAACGGTATTTCACCGATCCTCTACGACCAGAACGGTCCGGTTGTCTTCGACAGCGCTAAGAATCAATACACCCGGCAGCAGTTAGTGGGCGACGGCAAGCACATTCCCGTCGGCATGCTGAGCCCGGTCAGCCTCGCGATTCTGAAATACGTGCCTCTACCAAATCACTCCCCTACCCCCGGCACCAGCAGCGCAGGCAACTATATCGCTCCACAGAGCCAGACCGGCAACCGGGACCTGTGGGCTCTCCGGATCGACCAGAACTTCGGGAATAATCAGCGTTTCTTCGGCCGGTTCACGCACCGCGACAGCGATAGCGGTTTCAGCCGCTGGCGGGGGCCCGCCTCGACGGCCAATCAGAACAGTTCCCAGGGAGCCATTGGCGTCGCACTGAACTATGACTGGACAATATCTCCCACCCTGCTGGTGAACGCGCGTGCGGGAGTGAATCACTCGCCGAACACGGCCGGCAACTTGTTGCCACCCGATCTGAATACGAGCGACGTTCCCTTCGACCCGGTCACGCGGGAAGTTCTCGGCACCGGCAATTTCCCGCTGGTTCGCGGTACGGGCACCTACGCGGACAGCGCGTCCCGGAACATAAGTAATTACACTACGTACGACAATGCCCTCACCCTCACCAAAATCATGGGGCGGCACGCTCTTAAGGTCGGCTTCCAGAATACCCGGTATTACGATAATTATTCGACTTCCGGGTCGGGCGTCTTCAGTTTCGAGGCGGCGCCGGTACATCAGATTGCGGGTGTGGACTTTGGCTTCGGCTCGGACATTTCGGCGGCGTATGCGGGCGCTGCTTTCATGCTGGGAATCAACGATCAGGCGACGGTCTCGGGCGGCACCACCCGGGCCAATAATTTTAACTACTATGCCGGCTTTGTTCAAGATGATTTCAAAGTCTCCAGGAAGTTGACCTTGAACCTGGGAGTGCGTTGGGATCTGGAAAGTCCGCTTACGGAACGTCATGACAAACTGTACTTCTGGGATCCTACCGCTCCTCCTCCGTTCTCCATCAATCCCGGGTACAACTTCGCGGCGCTGGTCACCGCCACCGGCTTGAACCCGGCGCAGGTTCGGACGCCGGCCTGGGTTACCAATGGCTTCGCGCCGGGCGCGATTCGAATCGCCAACACGCCGGAATTCCCGTCCCGCACCGGGACTTACTATCATTGGAATCACTTCGCCCCCAGGTTTGGGGCCGCTTATCAGATCTCGCCCAAGACCGTCATGCGAGGCTCGTTCGGCATGACGTACATCCCCTCCACCGGAGCAGAGCAGGCATATTCGGGCTCGGGACTGAAACTGGCCGATGGCGCCGATGCCGGCTGGCACGCGAGCAACGACAACCTGGTCCACCTCATCTCCACTTTCGCCAATCCCTTCACACCCGGAGAGTTTACTCGCTACTCGCGTACCAACCAGGCAGCCAACTTCGACGCCGGTTCCCCCACTAGCCCGGCCGGTTTTAGCCGGGATTCCACAATGCCGTACGAGATGACGGCGAGCTTCGGATTTCAGCATGAGCTTCCCAAGCAATTGGTCCTGGAAGCGGTCTACAACGCCAATCTCGGGCGCAGCCTGATCGGATCCGATGAGGTCGGCCAATTCCCCAAGGACTTGTTCAACGGCGGCCAGGCTGGCCAAAATTCGCGCATCTACACGACTCAGATCGCCTCTCCCACTGCCGGGCAGACGCAGAATAATAGCGTGGTCGGCGACCTGCAGAACTTGGGAATACTGCAAGCCAAGTACCCGTATTTCGGACCGGTCACCATCAAGGGAAGCAATATAGGGCGCTCCAACTATAATGCCGTGAACGTGCGTCTGGAGCGCCGCTTCGGCGGGGATCTCTATATGCTTGCCAATTACACTTACAGTAAGCTGCTGGACAATGTCGGAGGCACCAATGTCGGCGACGCGTTAGGATCGGCCGGCGGCGAACTGGGCAGCAAACACAATCAGACGGTGGACAACACCACCGACGTTTACGGCGTCAGCACGCTGGACGAAACGCATGTTTTGCGATTCGCCTTTAACTATCAGCTCCCCGTCGGACGAAGCAAGAAATTCCTGAGCAGCCCGCAAGGCTGGGCGATGAAGTTGGTGGATGGCGCGGTGGGCGGATGGGAACTTGCCGGGCTGGGCTCCGTCCGCTCAGGGCGGCCGGTCGTTCTCAGTGCGACTACCCCCAATATCAACAACAACGTTCGGGCGGAGTGGACGTATGGTAATTTTATCGATCCAAATAACCCCACCGTGTCGAACCCTGCGTTTGCCGGCAATAGCAGCGTCTTCTTTTCGACCCGCGATACATTGCCGGCGAATACGCAGGGGCGCTTCTTCAACGCGAGAGACGCCTCTGTCTTCACCTACGGCACCCTTCCCCCCATATTCTCGACGCTGAGAGAGCCGAGTGCGTACTCCTATGATATGTCACTAATGAAGGCTTTCCCCCTCGCGCCGGATGGAAAGCGGTACCTTCAATTCCGCATGGAAGGGCGGAATATGCTGAACATACGCGGCTACGGCCCCTACAACACGACGATCGGAACGAAATATTTCGGCCTGATCACCAGTGCGGGTCAAGTCCCGCGAGCGATCGAAATGTCGGCCCGCATCATCTTTTAGCCGCCGGGCTGAGATACGAGCGAGTGGGTTAGTTTAGTCAAGGGTGGCATATTAGTGCGTTGTTGTTTGTGGCTGATGGTTGCGTTGCTCGTGAGCGATCCGAAACGGGAGGCCGAGTCGCTCATGGAGCGCGATCCCGCGGCTGACCGCGCCGGGGAACTCCTTGAGAAGGTGATCGCCGCCAACCCGAACGACGCCGAGGCTTATTATCTTATGGGCCGCTGGGCCTTAGTCAAGCGCCGGTTTGCCCGCGCGGCGGAAGCCTCCACCCGCGCGGCCAAGCTTTCTTCAGGCAACCCGGCCGCCCAAATGCAAGAGTGGACCATTGTCGCACTAGCGAACGATCAGATGAACAAGCAGGTTGAAGCAGACTCGGCTTTCCGCAAGGCCTTGGCGTTCAATCGCTCGCTGTCCCGCTTCGATCCCATCGCGGCTTACGAGTATTTGAAGGTGCTCGAGCGCGATCATCGCGATAAGGAAGCTTATGAAGTGATGACTGTAATCCTGGAGAAATCGCCGGATTATGGACCGGCTCATCTTTCTCGCGCCAAGAAACTCGCGGCCGAAAACAACATAGAAGAAGCTGTAAAAGAGGCTGAGTTCGCCCTCGCGCATCTGGACGGGGGCCGCGTCGCCGAACGCGACGCGCATTACCTTCTCGCCCGGCTCTATCTGCGGTTGAAGCGGCCGGACCTGGCCGAATCGCACAAACAGTGGCTAAGCGCGAATCCTTGACTGTTTCAGGGCGGGAGTTGATGGGCCATTTCAGGAAAAACACCCGCCGCTCAGTGTTGCAACCAGCCGTCGCAGCCGCGGTGCTGCCCGTCCGGTCAGCCCCTCCCGGTAAGGCGATCTTTGAAAAGGTTCGGCCCTCCCGGAGCGGCATCGCGTGAATGCACGAGAACGGCCTGTCGAGCCACCACTATTTGCCTGAGACGCATGGCCCCGGGTGCGCATTCTTCGATTACGACAACGACGGCTGGATGCGGTAATTCTAATTGTCGCCAATCGCCCGTTCCTGTTTTCGTGCGTCGATCCCATCGAACCCCTGGAGGCGGCCTGGGTTTTCGACCGCGAGACCCGGCGCCTATCGGTCAACCGCTTGCTGACGCGCGGCTCGGAATGGGGTTTCCGCGCCGCGCGCTACTGCAGATTGTATTCGCTCTTAATAGCCTCAATATTTTTGACGGCCTGTTCCTGGTAGGTGCTGGGCATCGAGGCGCACTCCCGCATGAACTTCAGTGCGTCCATCACCCGCCCCTTCTCTCCGCTTTCGGCGAGCTTATAATTAGCAAATCCCAGGTGATAAAGCGCGGTGGCGAGCATGTCCGCATGTTCCTTTAAATACGGCAGCGCGGCCCGCAGGTTCCGGTCCGCCTGCGCGTAGCGGCCCTCCAGGCTGGAGATGAATCCGCACATATAATAGGCCGCGCCAAGGTAAGTGGCGCGCTTTTGATCCCAATCCCCGGCGGAGACGTTTTCGGGGCGCGCCTTCGCTTCCAGCAGCTCGCTCGCCTTTGAAGCGTCGGCTATAACCTTGGCCCGGCTGTCTTCCTTCTTGAAGTGATACTCGGCCACCGCCATCAGCATGTCGACATTTTCCGGATCGTGGGTCAGTATCTGTTCGGCCGCACCAATCGCTTTGCCGGCTTGACCCATCTGCTGGTAGGACCGGAACGCCTCCATGTCTCCAGTCTTCAGGTATTGGCTGTGCGGGTTCCATGTCGTTAGCGCCTTCATTAATTCGAGCCGTTTATTAAGATCGGTGGTAGCAGAGGCGAGGGCATATTGCGAGTATTCGGCATACGACATTACCTTCTTGGCGTAATCGGCCTGGGCGGCGTTCTGCGACTGCGCGCCTTTTGACGCGAGCTCCCACGTCACCGCCGCGTAGTGGCCGATGTCGTCCGGCTTCTTCAAGGCATTCGCCGCCCGTAAGCAGCTTTGTGCCGTCTCCAGATCGTTGGGGTCGACCGCCAGCATCTTCGCGCCGACGTCCAATTCCTTATCGTACTGCTGGGCTTGCATGTAAAGCGGCTCGATTTGCTCGTAGACCCAGGCGATAGACTCGTGCTTCGGGTAGGTAACGGCGAACTGCTCCAGCAATTGAAACTTCGCGGTGGGGTCGGGCTCCTGCTGGATCTGCTCGAGGAGAAAGCCTTGTTTTGTCTCGGGATCGAAATCGAGCTTGTGCCGCTGCGCCAATAATAGACTGGCGTTGACCGCCAACACGAGGACTACACAAATCGCTTTCACTGTGCCTGTCTCTTACCCTCACGGGTAGCCTATATTGGCTCATCGGCGCTTTAGAGAGTTAACTTTAGAGGATGCGCGCACGCTTTGCACTCGTTCATCGGGAACAAAAAATGGCGTCGAAGAATGCTATACTCGAATCAAGAGCGGGCTGGCTCGCATCGGGAGCAGGGTGAGGCAGTTGCCTCCGGTTTGCTTGGCTCTTTCAACATCGGGGCGTGGCTCAGCCTGGTAGAGCGCCTGGTTCGGGACCAGGAGGCCGGTGGTTCGAATCCACTCGCCCCGACCAATTTTTTCAATAACTTACAGACGGTGAGGGCAAAAACAGCCCACCCATTTGCCCACCCATATCGAGTTGCTCAATGAATCGAAGGTGCGTATACTGCGGCCATGGCAGAGAAAGCAACCGCGCCTTTCGATTCAGGACAGGCGCTAGGGCCGAGTCCGAGCCAGCTTGGCGAACCAGTTAGTTTCGACGTCAGACGTCTTGGGCGCCAGTTACCCGGGGCGGAGGCGCCGGAGGGCTGGATCAAAAAGATCGAACGTCGGCGCGAGGGGAAGGTCTGGGTCGGGTTCTTCCATCTGTGGACGACCGATGCGAACGGCCGCGTGCGCCAGAAGAAAGAAAAGACCCTTGGACCCGCTTCGATG
>JBDTAT010000313.1:0-3069 GCA_039924505.1 Bryobacteraceae bacterium | reverse complement strand
GCGATTCTGTTTTCGGTCTTCATCCATATTGGCGATCCGGACCAGGCGCTCACCAGCATTCCGGCCCTCTGCGTGATAGGGGGTGGTGTTCTGGCGGGACTGCTCGACCGCGTAAAGAGCGCGGCGCAGAGCGTCCTTCCGAGCCACGACCGCCAGGGAGCGGTTGGACAGGTTATTTCCGAACGAGCGCTTATGAGTCCGGGCAGCCGGCGCCTGGGCTTAGCCGTCGCTGCCGTAGCCGCCGTACACTCGCTGATCTTCTTTGTGCCGCCCGGCCGGCTCGCCCGCGCCTCCAGTTATCGCGCCGTGTCCGGACTGGACCGCCGCATGCGCCTCGTCTTCGGAGCCATTAGCGACCTGGAAAGTCACGGCCGTTTGACCATCGTCGAACGCGGCGCGATTGTGTCATGGCGGCAACTGTCCTATTACTTCCCCCAGGATTACGTGGTCGACTTGCCCGATCGGCCGGGCCAGCCGGCGATGACTCTGTTCCGCCGCCGCGCACTCGGTCCGGCAGGCGCGCCGCGCATGTTGGATGGCGCCGGAACGGTGGTGCTGCTCGCGCCGGGAACGAATCCGCAAGCGCTTCACGCCTCGGGCGTGTGGCGCCAATATGGGCCGGTCTTTTACCGCGACGTGGCGCCAGGAGAGGCTCTGACCATCGGGTCCTACCATCTGGATCCCGAGACGCCTCCTCTGATTTCTCTCGTGAGCCATTCCGGCAACCGGTAAGCCCGGCCTTCGGCAGCGCGTCTTTGCAGACGTGGCGAAACCGTTGTCCGGTTCAAAATAAATCCCTCGCCCCCACCACTTTAATACCTGCCGGGGGTTCATTATTTAGGAATATCGGGAGCGCAAAGGGCGCGGCGCGCACCGCCGTTCGAGGAAGGAATTATTTCGCGCTGCGTTCCGTTTTGCGCGAGTTCGTAAAAAGCCCAAAGGGCGCGGCGCGCACCACCGTTCGAGGAAGGAATTGTTTCGCGCCGCGTTCCGTTTTGCGCGAGTTCGTAAAAATCATTATGAGAAATGTCGCTCTATTGCAAACAATTTTCTACCTCGCCACCGTGGCCTTCGCGCAGCACGTCGAGGTGCATCATGCCCCGCTGGCGGTGATGCCAGGGCAGGTGGATTCGAATAGTCCTGCGTTCTGGAACGGCGGCCAGCTAAATCTAATCAATTCCACCGGGAACGGCCCCGTGCTCAGCCAGGGGAGTAGTCAGCTTACGCTTGGTATCCCGCAGGGCGTCGAATTGGTCCGCCAGCGGCCATGGCCCGCTTGGATTGAATCCGCCTGGGTAGACACCAACGGAACCATACTGGCGTGGTATCACCAGGAGCATGAAGGCGTGTGCGGCCCCCCGCGGCCGGCTCAACCGCAAATTGGAGCGGCCATCTCCTATGACAACGGGACCACGTTTTGGGATCAAGGGGTAGTGCTCGCATCTGGAGATCCGATCGATTGTTCCTCGCAAAATGGCTATATTTCCGGGGGAAACGGCGATTTTTCCGTAATCCTGGACCGGGACGGAACGTATTTTTATTTTCTATTCACGAATTATGGCGGCCCGGTCCAGACCCAGGGAATTGCGGTTGCCCGGATGGCCTTTACCGACCGGTACAATCCCAGCGGATCCGTTCACAAGTATTTTCAGGGAGCCTGGTCGGAGCTTGGTATCGGCGGCCGCGTCACGCCCGTTTTTCCCGCTCACGTGAGTTGGCAGAGCGCCAATGCGGATTCCTTCTGGGGACCGGCGGTTCACTGGAACAGGTATCTCGAAACCTACGTGATGCTATTAAACCGGTCCTGCTGCGCGCCGGGATTCCCGCAGGAAGGGATTTATGTCAGCTTCAACCCCGACCAGAGCAATCCGGCCGCGTGGAGCACGCCACGAAAAATCCTCGACGACACCGGATGGTATCCGCAAGTTCTGGGCACCGGCCCCGATACCTCGGATACATTGGCGGGCAGCAGCCCGCGGCTCTACATCTATGGTCAATCCCGCTGGCAGCTTATTTTCAAAAAGGGTCCGCCTCCCGGCGCGGATACCACCGGAAATTCAAACGCAAACTGATTCGAACCGGCAGGCAAGGCCCTCCATACCGCAAGCCCCAACTCACTTTCGCTAAGCGCCCGTCACGAAATAACAATGCCATCTCGTCCGATCCAATCCGAGCCGAATCCGAGCCGTGACCGTGAGAGAGCGGTTGCCCAGGGCTTCTCAGCACCCCTGCTTCGTTCCGGCGACGCCGAGTGAGGGAGCGCCGCTCTTTCCGTTTTGGGGTTTGTCCTGACGTCCTCGAATGCCCTGCCCCCGGGAATCGATTGCCTCGCACGGCGCAAACCAGACTATCCGTAAATCTGGACTTTGCCTTCAATGACATCGGCCACCGGCACGCGAAGGCCACGGCGGATGTGTTCGCCACGCTTCAAATTCGGAATGAAGAATTGGCTCGCGGAGCCGGTTAATCCTCTACGCATTGGTTTCTTGCCAGTTTCTTTTTCCACCAACGCATCGATTTCATTAAGTTGCTCGATGGTGTCGTCGCCCTCCCGCGGCTGCCAGCCCGCCATTCCCCAAAAGGCGTAGACCTCCTTTATCAGGACCGACGTCAGAATGAAATCCAATTTGTTCCAGTGGCTGCGCACGGCTGCCACGATGCGCGTCAGTTCTACCGGACTGACGCCCAGGTTCCTGGCTAAATCGAGGCGGGCCTGCAACCCCGCGTCCCATTGATAGCCCTTCGTGGGACTCCACCACGGCGTCACGCCCCACGCCGATTCAATGTCGCCCTGCGTGAATTTGTACAGACGGAAGCCCGCCGCAAGTTTCACCTTCGCTCCCGGACCTTTAAAGGCATCGCGCGTGGCCTGCGGCAACGCCGGCCATTCCAAACCGGCATTCAGCACCGGTGTGAACGGCGTTTTCGGCGCTTCATAAAGTTTCCCAATTGCCATCTTAATTTGTCCTTTGCGAAGCCAGTATACAGAAATGTGCCACGAATATGGAATATTTCCTTCGGGCTAAGAGCCTATGGTAGAAACCGTTCCATTACCGCGGCGGTTCGGAA
>JBDTAT010000312.1:0-3149 GCA_039924505.1 Bryobacteraceae bacterium | reverse complement strand
GCGGAATATCTTTCTCGCGCAGCGTGCGAATTACGCCAAGGCCATCGAGACCGGGCATTTGCACGTCCAGAAACACCAGGTCGGGTTCCATATCTTCAATTAATTTGATCGCTTCCAGACCGTTGCTTCCGGTCGCGATCAGATCGATTCCGGCGAAGTCTTTCAGGAGGTAAGAGAGTTCGTCGCAGGCCAATTTCTCATCGTCCACTATGATGGCGCTGATTGTGGCCGTCGCGCGACTTACCATCTAAATGCTAGTATAACCTAAGGAAGGGCATTCCAGCCCTCTCTCCATACGCGGCATTCGCGAAATTAAAGGAGCGGTTATTCGTGTCGAGCAAGGATACTCCACAGATCGCGCCCGCCGAAGGTAAGCTTGGGATTTTGATTCCCGGCATCGGCGCGGTCTCGACCACTTTCATGGCGGGAGTTGAGGCGGTGAAACGCGGCCTTGCGCAGCCGGTTGGTTCGCTCACGCAGATGGCGACCGTCCGTTTGGGCAAACGCACCGACGGGCGTACGCCCATGATTAAGGACTTTGTTCCGCTCGCCGGGTTGAACGACCTGGTATTCGGCGGCTGGGATATTTTCGAGGACACCGCGTATCAGGCCGCCGCGAACGCCAAGGTTTTGGATGCGCCGTTGCTGGAGCAAGTCCGTGCGCCGCTGGAGGCGATCCGGCCCATGAAGGCGGTTTTCGATTCCGATTATGTCCGCCGCATTAACGGTCCGAACGTCAAGCAGGGCGGCTCCAAAATGGATAAGGCCCAGTTGCTGATGGAGGATATTGCCAATTTCCAGAAGACCTCGGGCGCCTCGCGTCTGGTTATGATCTGGTGCGGGTCCACGGAAGTATTTCATCGCCCCGGCGCCGTACACCAATCGTTGAAAGATTTTGAATTGGGTTTGCAGAAGAGCGATCCAGAGATCGCCCCGAGCCAGATCTATGCGTATGCGGCTTTGAAGATGGGCGTCCCCTTTGCGAATGGCGCGCCGAATCTCACCACCGATGCCCCGGCATTGCTCGAGATGGCGCGCGACCGGGAACTGCCGGTTTGCGGCAAGGATTTCAAGACCGGACAGACGTTCATGAAGACGCTGCTCGCCCCGGGCCTGAAGGCGCGAATGCTGGGCATGTCGGGTTGGTTTTCGACGAACATTCTGGGGAACCGCGACGGCGAAGTGCTGGAAGATCCCGGCTCCTTCAGGAGCAAGGAAGAGACCAAGCTCTCTGTTTTGCAGCACATTTTGCAGCCGGAACTATACCCGCAACTCTACAAGGATCTGTACCACGCGGTGCGCATCAACTACTATCCGCCGCGCGGAGACGCGAAAGAGGGTTGGGACAATATCGACATTTTTGGCTGGCTGAACTATCCGATGCAGATCAAGGTCAACTTTCTGTGCCGCGATTCCATCCTGGCCGCGCCGCTGGTGCTGGATCTGGTCCTGTTCATGGATCTCGCAAAACGGGCCGGAATGCGCGGCATTCAGGAGTGGCTTTCGTTCTATTTTAAGGCACCCATGACCGCCCCCGGCCTCTATCCGGAACACGATATTTTTATCCAGTTGATGAAGTTGAAGAACACATTGCGGTGGATGGGGGGCGAAGGCCTCATCACGCATTTGGGTTTGGAATATTACGACTAGTTTTAACCGCGCGTTATGAAAGTCCTCGTGATTGGAGGCACGCTATTCATTGGCCGGACGTTGGTGTCCGAACTGTTGAAGGCGGGCCACGACGTTGTCGTCCTGCACCGCAAGAAGAAGCACGACCTGGGTAAACGGGTCGGAAATCTGGTCGCGGACCGGAACGATGCCGCTGCGATGAAGGCGGCGCTCGCCGGCCAGCAGTTCGACGTGGTATTCGACAATGTCTATGACTGGGAGCGTGGCACCACGGCGTCCCAAGTCGAAGCCGCCGCGAAAACCATGGGCGACCACATTGAGCGCTACGTTTTTGTTTCGAGCGTGGCGGCTTACGGCGATGGACTCAATCACCACGAGGGCGATGCGCTGGCGCCCGACGACCATCCCGATACGTACGTCCGCAACAAAGCGATGACCGAGCGAATGTTGTTCCGCATGCACCAGCGCAGCGGATTTCCCGTCGTAACCATGCGCCCGCCTTTCGTCTACGGACCGGGAAACCCCTTCTACCGTGAAGCGTTTTTCTGGGACCGTCTGCGTGACAACCGCTCCATAATTCTTCCCGGGGACGGCCGCCGTCTGATGCAGTTCGTCTACGTGAAGGACTTTGTTACGGCGTGCCTGCGCGTGCTCGAGGAGCCGGCCGCCGTCGGGCATGCTTTCAACATTGCCAATCCGCGGCCGGTCACGCAATCCGAGGCGGTGGAGGCATTTGCCGCTACAGCCGGAAAGAAACCGGTGTTCGTCCGCCTTCCACGCAACGTCATCCAGCGCGCCGGCGGCCATCCACGGGGTCCGAATCTGTACTTCGCGATGTACTACGACGTTCCACCGATCACTCAAGTGGTGACCAAGGCGCAGCGCGTGTTGAAGTTTCATCCCACCGATTTTGCCGTGGCGTTGAAGGAAACATATCGCTGGTATCTGCGGAACAGCCCGTTCCCTAAGCCGGATTACGAGTTCGAGGACAAGCTGCTCTCACTCGCGGCCTCGGTGGCAGTTGCCGCGCCCGGCTAGAATCGCGAGAAAAACCAAAGCGGGACACCCGGGGCAAGCGTCCTACGGCCGACAATTAGCCTGTCTTTGGCAATTTGCAGGGGTTCGAAACGGGCAAGTTTTTCAGAATCAGCAGAGTCGGCTAAATCTGGCACACTCGGGAAGATTGGCGGTTTATGCGTTCAAACTTAGCCGCGAAATCGGCGTGGAAATTGAACAGATTCGCCAAGCGCCCGACATGGAGGATCTCGCGCATGACACGGTTACGTCAACGCATGATCGAAGGCATGCGCAACCTCCGCCAACAATCCCACCATTTAGCGTATGGCGCGCATCCTTAACGTTTCGTCCAGAAGGCTCCGCAGCCGGCGCCGCTGCCCGCCGCGGTCTGGATCAACCCGCCACCGCAGTCTCATCCCTCCCTCCAGATTCAGAAAAGAAAGTTCAATAAACTAGGGCGGCTGGTGTCTCAAAGTAACAACCTCGATTCTCGAAGTTGTCAA
>JBDTAT010000311.1:0-5100 GCA_039924505.1 Bryobacteraceae bacterium | reverse complement strand
CTTCCGCGCAGCGCCGCCACGCCCCGTGCGATTGATAAGGCTGCCGCCGCGCGCGGCTGAAGCAAATCACGGTATGCCCGCTTTCTACCAACCGGGCGTCAGATAGGTTCCCACGTGCCCGGTTCCGCCAATGATCACGATTCTCACAGCCGCGCCTACGGGCTACTGTAACCGCGAAACTTTCGTCACATGCGCCGCCTTCGCTGTCTCCACGAAAATGGCCGTCGGCAGCGGTGGGGCGCCTCCGGAAAGTAGTGACGCGAACGAAACCGGGCTATGGTACGCTGGCACCAAGCCCATGCTTAGAAGAATTGCCGCAGGTCTGATTTTCGCCGCCATCGCGATCTTCGCGTGGGAAGCGCGCGTGTTTCCGGTGCTGAAGAGCACCGCTCTCGCCGGCCGGCAGCCGGAGGGGTTCTATCTTCTGACCACCAATCAGCTTCTGCGTCCGTGGGGCGAACAGACGCTGCTGGCGGGGCGTCCCGTCGACATCGCCTTCGATTCACATAAACGCCTGATGGCCGTGCTGAACATGCGCGCCGTTAACATCATCGACGCCACCACCGGAGCACGCATCGCCGACATCAAGTGCCGCTCCACATCGTACGCGGGGGTCGCTTTCCGTCCCGGCGACCGCGAAATCTGGGCTAGTGAAACCACCCGTAACGGTCCCGACGATATCGTCATTGCGCCCATTTCAGAAAATGGAAAGCCGGACGACGCCGCGCGGATCGGCCTTCGCGAGCACCCCGTTCCGGCCGGCATCGCGTTCTCGCGCGATGGCGGGCGCGCCTACGTGGCATTCAGCCGGGGAAATTCGCTGGCCGTTATCGACACCACGACGCGCAAAATCGTCCGCGAAATTCCCACCGGTATCGCGCCGTTTGGCGTCGCCGTCTGCGAGTCTTGCGGCAAGGTGTATGTCTCCGACCGCGGCGGCCGCCGTCCGCGGCCCGGAGACACCGTCGCGCCCAGCAGCGGCTCCGAAGTAGTCACCGATCCGGTAACCGGAACGGCCGCGACCGGGGCCGTCACCGCCATCGACTTGAAAACATTTCAGACCTCTGAGATTGCCGTGGGCCGCGCGCCCTCCGGCCTCGCGCTCTCTCCCGATGGGAAAACACTCGCGGTTGCCGACGGCCATTCCGATTCGGTTTCGTTCATCGATACCGCGACATCGGCCGTCAGCGAGGTGAGGATTCCGACGTGGCCGCCGAGCCTTATCGGAAGCCAGCCGGATGGTGTGGCATTCTCACCGGATGGCGCCGATTTGTATGTGGCCTGCGGCGGCAACAACGCGGTGGCCGTATTGAAACACAACCGCGGATCATGGAAAATTGCCGGCGCCGTTCCCACTGGATGGTTTCCGTCCGCGATCGGGGTCGATGCCGGAGGCAACCTCCGCATCGTCAACATCAAGGGCGACGGCAACACCGCCGACAAACACGGCACGTTCAACTCCAGGCAGTATGAAGGCTCCATCGTCAAGATTCCGCCGCCCGCGCCGTCCCAGCTTGTGGCGGGCTCGCGCGAGGTGAAGGCCTCCAATGAGCCGCGTTTTGCGCCTTCGGGCGGCGTTGCGAATCTTGCGGCGTTGGGCATTGAGCACGTGTTGTTCATCATCAAGGAAAACCGAACGTACGACCAGGTGTTCGGCGACATCGGCAAAGGCAACAGCGATCCGAAGCTGGTGATGTACGGCCGCGACGTCAGCCCGAACCACCATGCGCTGGCCGAGAAATACGTGCTGCTCGACAACTTCTATACGGGAGGCGCCATCAGCTTCGACGGGCATCAATGGCTGATGCAGGCCTTCGTCAGCGATTATGTGGAGCGCGCTTTCGCCGCTTCGCCGCGCGGCTACGCCTGGAACATGGCCGATGCTCTCACGGTTTCACCGGCCGGCTTTTTCTGGCAAGGCGCGACGCGCCCCCTCAGCGTCCGCGTTTATGGCGAATTCTGCCTGCCGGCCCGCTGGGATCCGGTTACGCAGAGCGCGGTCGATATCGACGCAGACGCGTTCAGGAAATGGCCGGAGATGTGGCAGCTCTACAAGGAAAACAAATGGCGCAATGAAGTCGGATGCCAAGCCGGTGTGCCCGCTCTGAAGTCCATCATGAGCCCGCGTTACCCGAACAATTCGCTCAACATTCCGGATCAGATACGCGCCGACGAATACATTGGCGAGCTGGCGGAGATGGAGAAGACCGGCTCCATGCCGCACGTCAGTATTCTGACGCTCAATAGCGACCATACCGCCGGCACGCGCCCCGGTTCGCCGACGCCGCGCGCGATGGTGGCGGACAACGACTTGGCGCTCGGGCGCATTGTCGAAGCCGTTTCACACTCGCCGTTCTGGCCGAAGACGCTCATCCTGGTGGTTGAGGACGATGCGCAGGACGGCGTTGATCACGTCGACGGCCGCCGCACCGTGGCGCTGGCAATCGGCCCGAACATACGCCGCGGCGCGGTTGACTCCAACCACTACAACCACACCAGCATGGTCCGGACGATCCAGGAGATTTTTCAGATTCCGGCGCGCACGCGGTTTCTCGCGAGCGCCCGCGCCATGAACAGCATGTTCACCCCCCAGGCGGACACATCGTCCTATAAAACGCTGACGCCGAAGATTGCGCTCGACGAGATGAATCCGGCTCTCGGCGCGCTTCAGGGACGCCGGCTGTGGGCCGCCCGCCGCTCGCTCGCAATGAATTTCTCGCAGATCGACGACGCGCCCAGCGATGTGTTGAATCGTATTCTGTGGTGGGACAGCAAGGGCTATGGAACGCCGTATCCGGCGCGCGCGTTGGCAAAACCGCCGGCCGGCGCTACGCGCTGACCACCGACGTGCCGTGCGAACACTTGGCCACCGGGAGCGTTACGCGGACGGAACGCCAGACCCGGCATGTTCCCGCGCGCGGGTTACAATTCTGGTGCGGCCGGCGGTTTGTGCGCCTCAGGGCTCGTTATGAGATCACCTGTCCAACCACTCCGTTGAAAAATCGGGGCCGGCCGGAAACCGCTCCCTGCGGTCGCGGCTCGGTTCCGAGGCCTCCGGTTGCGGGGACAGGCGTTGTTTTTCATCACCTTTGGTGGCCCGCAGGGCCCGCAGGGCCCGGGGACGGAGTCCCATAAGCGTTTACTTAATAAATTGCCTTGCGCTCGGTGCTCCGCTATGCTGTGGGTATATGAAGCAGCCTGCGGCGGTGGTGCTGGAGGAGTTGGATGACTGGTCAGTCCTGTGTTCATTTCTTCCCGTGGGATGGGAGCAGAAAGCCCGCGATTGCGGTGCTCTGACTCGCGCCCGCGGAGTTTCTGGAGCGGATGCGTTGCTGCGCATTCTACTACTCCATATCGCCAATGGTTGTTCGCTTGCCGAAACATCGGCGCGGGCGCGGCAGGCAGGTTTAGGACAACTGAATCAGTCGGCGGTGTACAAGCGCGTGCGCTCCTCCGAGGAGTGGCTGCGCTGGATGGCGGACCAGATGCGCGCCAGTTTAGGCATCGTTTCCCCGAAAGCTCCGCAGCGTGTTAGGGCGGTAGATGCCACCACCATTTCCGAACCTGGAAGCACCGGAACGGACTGGCGGATTCATTACTCGATCAATTTGGCGAATCTGCAATGCGATTTTTTCGCGTTGACCGATGTGAGTGGCGGCGAAACGTGGCGGCGCTTCCCTGTCGTGCCCGGAGACATCCTGCTGGGGGATCGCGGATATTCGACGCCGCCCGGGGTGCTTCATGTCGTGAAGGCGGGCGGCGATCTGGTGGTAAGGGTGAATCGCCAGGCATTGCCTCTGTTCGATAGACAAGGCAAACGGTTGGATGCAGTGAGATTGGGCCGGAAGCTAAGACCCAGCCAGTGCCGGGAATGGGCGGCATCGGTCCAAGGCGGTAAGAGCCAGCCTATTGCGGGCCGGCTGATTATCGTCCGGCGAAGTAAGCAAGCCGCCGCACAGGCGCTGAAGCGCTTGAAGCGGAAAGCGATCAAGAGACAAAGACCTGCCACAGCACGGTCTCTGGAAGCGGCCAAATTCTTCTTTGTCTGGACCACGCTGCCGCTTTCCTGGAGTTGCCAAGGCGTTCTGGATTTGTATCGATCCAGATGGCAAATCGAATTGGCCTTCAAGAGAATGAAATCGATCATGGGACTGGGGCACTTGCCCAAGAAAGACCCCGAAAGTTGTCGCGCCTGGATACACGGGAAATTATTCACCAGCCTGCTTGTCGAACGGATGATCGGAGCGGCAAGAAAGATTTCCCCCTGGGGCTACGAATTGGAGCATGCGCCGGAGTAGGTGGCGTGAGATCGAGTATATGTTTCGGGAACTGTGCGCAGTGATCCTTCCGACCACCGGATTAGCCAAGACATCCGCAAGCTGGTCTACGATTGCGAAGACGCTCGCAGAATCGAAACGGAAGCGGAAACGACAGTTTATTAAGTAAACGCTTATGGGGCCGGCCCCCTAATTGCCCCTTGCAGAGCTTCAATTGCGCGGTCCAGTTTGCCTCGCTCGTCGATCAGAAGCGCGAGGATGTCTTCGGTTGGCATGAACGCAATGGTAATACGGACGGGCGGGGCAACTCGCCGCCTTCCCCCCGAAATCGCATTATTATGGGGCGGTCCGGTTTCCACCGACGCCACTCAGGGCCGTTTCCGCCGCAACGGTGGCCATTTTGGCGCGTGAGCTGGCCGGAACATTCCGGGCCCTTCATGTTTCGGAAAGTAATGTGGGCTCCCGAAGCAGGAAAGCCGCCCCGGCAGGTGAGCTGAGGCGGCGTTGGGAGGTGCTGCGGTGACGCGGGCTATTTGGCGATCTTGTAGGTGCGCTCCCCGGCGGCGTTCTTGGCCGACTCGATCTGCTCGCCGCCCTTGCTGCCCAGGATGCTGACGAAGCCCCGGACCGTGTGCTTCTGCCAGCCCGTGGCGTCGATGATCTCGGCCAGCGTGGCGCCCTTGGCCCGCTTCATCAGCGCAATCACTTCGGCCTTCTTGTTGCTGCGCTCCACCGCCGCGGGCTTGGCGGAGGGCTTGTTGGAACCCGCCTTCTTCGCGGGCTGGGCTTGCTTGTGCCCGCGCTTCGGTTTCTCGGGCTCCGG
>JBDTAT010000310.1:0-3697 GCA_039924505.1 Bryobacteraceae bacterium | reverse complement strand
AATGGCGTCCGGACTTTGAAAACTGGCGTGAATCACGTGCGCGCGGACCGGCGCAATGGGCTTCTCGCGATTCAGGGCGTCGAAGGCGTTGAGCAGTGCGTCAACCGCGCCGCCGCCCTGTGAGTGCGCCGAGAGCTGCCAGCCTTTCGCGCGGGCCGCGCGCATAATTGCCAACAGCTTATCGGGCGGCACGAAGAGCTGGCCGCGATCGTCCGGGTCGGTCATGCCATAGAGCTGTCTGCCGAATGGGCCATAGGGCGCCCGTTGATACGCGGTCCCAATGGTCATGCCACCATCGAGCGTCACTTTGAAAATGCCAAAGCGCAGCCAGTCGTCGCCATTTTCGCGGCGGTAGGACGCGTCCTGAATCCGCTTCACCAACTCCGCGGTGGGCGCGTTGGTGGGCATGCGCCACGTCAGGTAGGCGCGAATATGCAGGCGATGCTCGGCCTTCATTTTGCCGTAAAGCGCAATCTGCTCAGGCGTCATTGCGCGGTCGATGATGGAGGTCAGGCCGGCGGCGATGTATCGCTTGTGCATTGCTTCCAGAGCCGTAATCTGGTCGGCCTCGGAGAAAGTTTCGGCTTGATCCAAACCCTTCAGCAGCGATTCCGCGTTCTTCAAAATGCCGTTCGGCTCGCCATTCGAGTCCTTCACGATGACGCCGCCGGGCGGATTCGGCGTGGCGCGCGTGATGCCGCACATCTTCAGCGCGTAGGAGTTGACGATCACGGTGTAGCTGGCATCGAACATCACCGGATGATCCTTCACCACATCCAGCACATCGCGCGTCGGCATGCGCATTTCGGCCAACCGCGTGGGAAATGTGCGCGGCACCACGATCCACTTGCCTTTTGGAATCACCTTGGCGCGCGCGAGCAGATACTGTTGGACGGCGCGGTAGGAATCTAATCTCGGCAGCGGCCCGCGAAATTCGCTGAGCCCGGCTTCAATGGGATGGACGTGGCTGTCGATGAGACCCGGCAGAACGGTGCGGCCGTGGAGATCGATGATGCGGGTTGCGGGACCGCGTTCGGCGGCAAGAACTTCGCGATTGGTTCCCACGGCAACGATACGATTGCCTTTGATGGCGACGGCCTGCGCGATGGAAAAGTTCGCATCCACGGTGACGATTTTTCCGTTGTGAAAAATCAGATCGGCGTTGGCGGCTGAAAGCGGCGCGGCAGCAAGGAAAATCGCGAGCAGGGAGACGTTCATGAGTGGAATCACGCTCTTCATGGTAGCGCCGCGGCGATCCTGATTTTCTCTCCTTTGCGTGTCGGGAACTTCAGCAGCGATCCGCGGAACGTCCCGGCCTCTTTGCCATCGCGATGAAGCGACACGCCGCCAGAGAACGGATTCCGCAGGCGGCAATCCGCGCCGGCCTGCGATTCCAGCTCGACGAACTCGATGCGCCCGCCGCGCATGGCAGCGTGTACCAGGAATGCTCCGCGCGCAAGCAAGGTAAAGTGGGCGTTCCATTCCTTCGGCCACGCGGGGAAAATGTGCAGCATCGGATCCTCGCCCGGCGCCGGTGGATTGCTTTGCAACAGCGCCAGATGCAGCGCCTCGACAGCCCGTCCCAACCGCTCCGCATCGAGCGCTTGCGGCCCTTCGCGCAGCATCATGCGATTGGCCAGTATGCCGCCGTTTTTATATGCCGTTCCGCGCTCCGGTACGGCGGATCGGATCTGATTCGGCAGCAGGACGCGCACGGCATCGGCGCGGCCGAGCGACGCTGCGGCGATGGCCAGCTTCGACAGCACTGAGACGGGAGTGTGTGGATCGATCCCGTTGCGGAAATAGGAATTGAAGGTGCGATTCGCGGTGGCAAGAATTTCGGGATCGCTCGATTCCACGTTGCAGAGATCGAAAAACCACATCGGCAGGCTGTTGGCATCGGACGCCAGGCCGCGCCCCGCTTTAATGGCCGGTTTCAATCCCCGAACGAACACGCGCGGGCCGCTGTAATTGTCCGGCTTGAGAGCATCCGGATTGTCGCTGGCCGGAAGCGGGGCGAGATTTTCGAGAAACTCCCGCCAGACTGGACGCAACGCCCGGTCCGTATCGAGCAGTTCGGATGCGCGCAGAAGTGCCGCCGTGACGCCGCGCATGGCCGACAGATCTTCATCGGTGTCGCGCGCGCCATATACGCCTTCGTTGCTGTTTGTCCAGTGAATATGATATTTGCCGTCTGGACCTTTTTTAAGATTTGGGTAATTGCGGTAGAACTCCACCGCGCCGCGCAACATGGGGTAGGCGCGGGCCCGCAGCCATTCGCGATCGAGTGTGAATTCATAGCGCCGCCAAAAGAGATAGGCGACCTTGGCCGTCGTGCCGAGGATATGGCTGACATTGCCATAGGGACCGAACCCGCGCTCCTGGATCACCCACCGGCCGTTTATCCAGCTCCCGCTCTGCATCCAGTTTCAACGGCTGGAATGCGGATGCTTGGTTTCGGAAAACTCACGAAAGCGTGTGGAACGCTCCGCCCACGGCTTGCGCAATAAATAGAGCTCCTGCATCTCGGACGCGATGTCACCGGGAAGTTTTTCGAGACCGTCGAAATACACCGTCTCCGGAATGTACATTCCCTGGCTGCCCCACTGTTGGCGCGCGGCTACGGCGCAGGCGTCGGACATACCGGAATACATGTTGAACATCGGGTCCATCAACTCCCACCGGTTGGTGGCCGGCATCCCTTCGTAGTAACAACTCAGATTGGCGAACCAGTGCTGCGCCCCCCACGTCCGCAGGTCGCCGCCGGTGTTCCAGATCATGCCGTTGAATTTAGGTGGAAGAGTTCCGCGTGAACTGGCGCCCATCAAATAAAGGAAATAATTGTAGTTGAGGGCGATGTAATCGGCGGTTCCGTCCGCACTATCGAGTTCGACAAAACCGCGCGACCAGAAGTCGTGCCACCATTCCTGCGTATCTTTGGCGAGGACCGGGAAACGCTGCCGAGCGGCCGCCTCAAGCAGGCGGAACGCAGCGGCCGCGACGTCTTCGGCCGGATCGAAGCTCGCAGCGGAAGCGATCAGGATCGTGAAGGGACCCGGGCCGGCCTCGAGCGTGATCGCCACATCGGTTTCATTGACGAACCGTGGCGCGGCATCGCCGCCCGCGATGGCGGCGGCGACCGCGGATCCACAGTAGAACGCGCCTTCGCGAAACTCCTGCGTCAACCCGATGCGGCCATCGCGAATCAGAAGCTGCGAGGCCGCGGTCTGATTGCGCGTCTCTACCATCACAATGCGATCGCGCGCAAATTCTTCAAGCTGCTTGCCAAAGTACTTCGTCGAGTACCGGAGCATTCGCAGCGTCACCGAAACCGGCGGGCGGGCCGCGCGCCGGTCGTCAACTTCGATGGCCATTACGTCTTGCGCGGGCCACGCAACAATACGGGCGGAGACTTGCTCGCCTTCAACTGTTAGCAAGCCGTCATAAACAGAGAGACGCTGGTGAAAGCCGGTTGCCGGGAAAGGATTGCCGGCCAAACCAGCGAAATCGATGTCGAGATACGCGCACCCGCCGCAATAGTCGTTGTTGCGCTTGAAAAAACTATTGGTCGCGCAGCCATTCGCGTAAACGTCAACACGGTTGATCGGGAAGCGAAGCGCGGTGGGAGTGGTCCAAACGAGGCTGCCCATGGGCCCGTTGCCAACAGGAATGCCCTCTTCGCTGCGCGCGGCCGGCT
>JBDTAT010000309.1:0-3427 GCA_039924505.1 Bryobacteraceae bacterium | reverse complement strand
ACGCGCACGGTGCGCGACGCGGCCGTCACGCTGAACGCCATCGCCGGCCACGACGCGCGCGACGCCACCTCCAGCCGCCGCCCGGTTCCGGATTACGTTCCCTCTACACCGGCGAGCATCCGGGGAGTGCGCGTCGGCATGCCCGAGAATTATTATTTGGAGGGTCTGGATCCCGAGGTTGAAGCGGCGGTTCGCGCCATGTTCCGCACCGCCGAACAGCTTGGCGCGCAGGTGATTCCGGTGCGCGTGCCCGACATCGATGCGTTGAATGCGGTCGCCGTGGTGATTCTGGCGGCGGAGGCTTCGGCCGCGCTGGAGCCGTATCTGGCGCGAAGAGATGAGATCGGCGACGAGGTGCGGCTGCGGTTCGATCAGGGCCGTTTTATTGCCGCCACCGACTACATCAATGCCCAACGCATCCGCCGCCTGTTCGTGGAAGAATTTGCCGAGCTATGGAAGCGGGTGGATTGCCTGTTCACTCCCACGACGCCGACACCGGCGCCAAAAATCGGGGAAAACACGATCGCTATCGCAGGCGTGGAAACGGATGCGCGCGTGGCGACCACACGCTTTATGCGCGCCATCAACGCGCTCGGTTCACCGGCGCTGTCGATGCCGTGCGGATTCAGCCGCTCCGGCCTCCCGCTGAGTTTGCAGATTCTGGGCGCGCCGTTCGACGAGCAACGGCTGCTGTCAATCGGCGCGGCACTTGAAGACGCGACGGATTTTCATAAACGCCGCCCATAGCAGCCCCTTGCCGACCTCGTGAAGGTTGTCTTGCCGCCGCGCAGCGTAGCAAAATCAATGCGTTGCCGGGTTTTGCCGCAGGCCGGTAAATACCGTAAACGCACTTAGTACCTATCCCTCCTCTCGGGTTCCGACGATGAATAGGGACTACGGCATGAGTGTCGATTCTCCCATCACGATTTTTGCGTGCGAGTCCGAGCCGGTCGTGTTGGAAGGGTTGGAGCGCGTGCTGGCGCCGTGCGAAGACCTGCAACTGGTCGGTTCGGCTGGTAGCTTGGTGGAGGCTTTGCAGGCGCTGCCGAAATTCACTCCCAACGTGATCCTGATGGACCACTCCGCCGGTTTGCGCTCCGCATTCCAGTTCATTTCCGATGCCAGGAGCGTCTCGCCGCAAACGCAGCCCGTTCTGTGGGTGATAGAACTAACTGAAATCGAATGTTTTCGCGCCTTGCAGATGGGGGCGCGCGGCATCGTGAAGAAAACCATGCCGGTGGCCACTCTGCTCGAGTGCCTGCGGGCGGTGGGCGGCGGCAGTATATGGGTTGAAAATTCCATATCGAGCCAGGTTACCGGATTCCTCAATCGCAAACAGGCGCCGCGATTGACGCCCAGAGAGCGTGAAATTGTCCGCACCGTGTGCCAGGGCATGAAGAACAAACAAATCGGCGAGGCATTGCAGATCACGGCCGGCACGGTGAAGGTCCACCTGATGCACATTTTTGAAAAGACCGGCGCCAAGGACCGGTTCGAATTGGCCATATACGGCCGCCGGCTGCTCGGGTTTGACGGGGATCGCGAACCGTCCGAACGATCCGGTCCGCGCGGTACGAAATCGAACTTTTTATAGACAGCGCTCTAAAGTGCTTGCGCGATTTAGGCGAATAACCAAGTGCGGGCCGCAGAGCGCGGCCGGAGCGATCCAGGTTTAGGATGTGCGGACCGGAATGCGCGCACCCGCACAGGAAACGTGTTGACCATTTCACCCGAATCCGTGACTTGCGCGGGCGGATTGCCCGGCGTCTCACCGGCAACCGGTGGCCTCCGGCTGGAGACCGCGTTGAAGGGCAGATGGGGCCGGCTCCTGATTCCGTCGCTTTCCGATTTATTCTTCGTCGCGGTCCTCGGATGGTTATTTGTATCCGGAGCCGGCGGATGGATGGGGTTGCTGGCCGACGGCGACACGGGCTGGCACATTCGCACGGGTGAATATATCCTGGACCACCATTCGGTCCCGCACACCGACCTTTACTCTTTTTCGAAACCGGACGCGCCGTGGTTTGCCTGGGAGTGGCTGAGCGACGTCGCGTTTGCGCTCGCTTTCCGGGCCGGCGGGTTGAAGGGCGTAGTTCTGCTGGCGGGCGTGACGATCTCATTGTTCGCTGTCCTGCTGCTGCGGTGGATGATCTGGAGCGGCGCCGGCATGTTCGTCGCGCTGCTGGTGGGCTTGCTGAGTGTCGGCGCCGCGTCCGTCCATTTTCTGGCGCGCCCCCATGTATTTACGATGTTATTCCTGGTGGTTTCGCTATGGCTGGTAGCGGCCGACCGGCGTGTACGGAGCGCGCGCGTGTGGTGGCTGTTACCGCTGGCGGCGCTGTGGACGAATCTGCATGGCGGCTTCCTGGTGCTGATCGTGTGCCTTGGCTTGTTGGCGGCGGGGTCCGGCATTGAAGGTTGGCTCTACGGTGCCGGCGGCCCGCGGCGGTGGACGCCGTTCTGGCGCTACCTCGGGTTGACCGGGGCCACGGCGGCGGCTACGCTGGTGAACCCTTACGGAATTGGACTGCACCGGCATATCCTCCAGTATCTGCAAAGCGACTGGATTCGCAACGTGGTGCAGGAGTTTCAATCGCCCAGTTTCCGGAATGAGAACGTCCGGCAATATGAAATCCTGCTGCTAGCCGGTCTGGTGACGGCAGGTCTGCTGCTCCGGCGGCGTTCGATTGTCGAGTTTCTTTGGATCGTGACGTTTGCTCATTTGTCGCTGACCTCCGTGCGGCACGCGACCATCTTTGTGACGATCGCCGCTCCGCTGATCGCCGTTGAGCTGGCACGCGGCTGGGCTCTGGTGGCCGGTAAAGCGCCGCGCCGGTCCGTATTTCTTATTTTCGATTCGATGGCCCGGGATCTGAACGGGGCGTTCCGCCGGGCCAGCGTTTGGCCCGTGGTAGTGGTTTTGGCTCTGGTGGCGATCGATAAACCCATCGCCTGGCCGGCGGACTTCCCCGCGTTGACGTTTCCGGTCGGAATCGTGAACCGGCATGGCGCCGAAATCGTGCGGAGCCGGATATTTACCGAAGATCAATGGGCCGACTACCTGATTTATCGCTTTTATCCGCGCGAGCACGTTTTTATCGACGGCCGCAGCGATTTTTATGGGTCGGCGCTGGGCAACGAATATTTGCAGTTAGTGCAAGGGAATTATCGATGGGCAGGTCTTTTGACGCGCTACCGCTTCGACATGGCGCTGATTCCGGTGGAGTGGCCTTTGTCTCAATTGCTGAAGCTCGATCCAGGCTGGAGGGTCGTGGAGGATGACGGACATGCCATCCTGTTTGCCACACGTTTGCCGGGTGGCGATGGCGCCCATGGCGCGTATAAGGACTAACGTTCTAAGGATTTTGCCGACATGGAACTCCGAGCCTAATGAAACTTACCAAGACAGCCGAACTTAATACAGGAG
>JBDTAT010000308.1:0-3045 GCA_039924505.1 Bryobacteraceae bacterium | reverse complement strand
GGGTACAAAAAGAAGGCGCATTCCTGGTTAGGTAGATTCTACTTTCGGTAAATTCTTAAGGTAACACAGACGTTGCCGCCCGCGGCCCCGTTTCCGAATTCTGGCGAATGATACGATGACTCACGATGCGACAGGTTTTCCTTCTCCTGCTGGCGGCGCTGTGTGGCTTCGCTGCCGATCGACCGTTTCGTCCGCCGGCCGTGCCTTTGGTGACGCACGATCCGTACTTCAGCATCTGGTCCATGGCCGATCGTCTTACCGATGAGCCGACCAAACACTGGACCGGCACGACCCAATCGCTCGACAGCCTCGTGCGCGTTGACGGCAAGAGCTGGCGCATCATGGGAGTCGATCCGCCGCGCACGCAGGCCGTGCCGGCCATGCCGCAGACCAGTCTCGAAGTGTTTCCGGCGCGGACTATCTATCAATTCGCCAATAGTGCAGTGTCGGTGATGCTCCAGTTTGTGACGCCGGCGCTGCCCGACGACCTGGACGTGCTCTCGCGCCCCGCAACCTATATTGTCTGGAGCGTGAAGTCACTCGATGGCCGCGACCACGACGTCTCGCTGTACTTCGACGCCTCCGCCGAACTGACGGTCAATACGATGGACCAGATGGTGGAGTGGTCGCGCTTCAAAATTGGAACGGCAACGGCGTTGCGCATGGGTTCGCGCGATCAGCCGGTGCTTCAGAAGTCCGGCGACAATCTGCGCATCGACTGGGGGCGTCTCTACGTCACCGCTCCGCCGGATGCGGGCGCCGCACAGGCAGCGTGCGACCGGCGCGTGGCGCGCGACGAGTTTCTCAAAACCGGACGCGTGCCCGATTCCGACGACTTAAACGAAGATCGTCCGGGACGCTCGCGGATGCCCGTGCTTGCCTGGAGTTTCGATCTCGGCCGCGTCGGGCCGGCCGCGGTGGAGCGTCATCTCGTCATCGCCTACGACGACGGTTTTTCCATCGAGTATCTGCATCGCCGTCTGCGGCCGTACTGGCGGCGCGATGTCGCCGGGGCCAACGCCGGGGCCGCGGCTCTGCTGCGCGCCGCGCTCGACGATTACCAGACGCTCAGCGCCCGGTGCGCCCGCTTCGATGAGCAACTGATGGCCGGACTGGAGCGCGCCGGCGGCCGGCACTACGCGCAACTCTGCGCGTTGGCGTATAGACAGACGCTGGCGGCGCACAAACTGACGGCCGACGTGGACGGCCGGCCGCTGCTGTTCTCAAAAGAAAACTTCAGCAACGGCTCCATCGATACGGTGGACGTGACGTACCCTAGTTCGCCGTTCTTCCTGCTGTTCAGTCCCAAGCTGCTGGAGGCGCAGATCCGCCCCGTGTTCGATTACGCGGAACTGCCGCGCTGGAAATTTCCGTTTGCTCCGCACGATCTGGGAACCTATCCGCTGGCGAATGGCCAAACCTACGGCGGCGGCGAGGTGTCCGAAGACCGCCAGATGCCGGTGGAGGAGACCGGCAATTTGATACTGCTGGCCGCCGCTATCGCGCGCACGGAGGACGACGCCAGCTTCGCGGCACACTACTGGCCGCTGCTCACCAAGTGGGCGGAATACCTGAAGCAGAAAGGCCTGGACCCGGAAAACCAGCTCTGCACCGACGATTTCGCCGGCCACCTGGCCCACAACGCAAACCTATCGTTGAAGGCGATTCTCGCGCTGGGCGCTTATGGAAAACTCGCTGAGAAAACCGGGCATCCCAGCGAGGCCCGTGAGTATGCGAAACTCGCGCGCGGCTTCGCGGCCCGCTGGACCAAGATGGCCGACGATGGCAACCATTACCGGCTAGCCTTCGATGCGCCTGGAACCTGGAGCCAGAAATACAATCTGGTCTGGGACCGGCTGCTGGGCCTGCACTTGTTTCCGCCAGAGGTCGCGCGCCGCGAGATTGCCTATTACAAAACGAAGATCAACCGCTACGGCCTGCCGCTGGACAATCGTGCCGCATATACGAAGCTCGACTGGCTGGTGTGGACCGCGACGCTGGCCGATTCGCGCGCGGATTTCGAGGCATTGTTCGAGCCCGCCTACAAGTTCGCCGACGAGACGCCGACGCGCGTGCCGCTGTCCGATTGGTACTGGACCACGGACGCCAAACAGCGCGGGTTTCAGGCGCGGTCGGTGGTGGGCGGCATCTTTATTAAGATGCTGGCGGAAAAACTGGAGCGGTAGGCATAGCGCAAACTTCTGCCTCGACACTACAATAGAAACGTGATATTCCCACGTGGTCTGCGAATCGCTCTTGCACTATTCGCACTCGCCGCCGCTGGATCGGCCGACGAGGGCATGTGGCTTTTCAATAACCCTCCGAAGAAAATTCTCCACGACAAATATCATTTCGATATTACGCCCGAGTGGCTCCAGCACATCCAGAAGGCGTCGGTGCGATTCAACGACGGCGGCTCCGGTTCGTTTGTCTCGGCCGAAGGATTGGTCATGACCAACCATCATGTGGGCGCCGATTGCATCCAGAAGCTCGGCAACAAGGACCACGACTACATCCAGACCGGCTTCTACGCCCGCACGCCCGCCGAGGAATCGAAATGTCCCGACCTGGAGCTGAATGTACTCGAGAGCACGGCGGATGTGACGGCGCGCGTCAGCGCCGCGGTGTCTTCCGGCATGGATGATGCGGCGGCGGCAAAGGCGCGCCGCGCGGCGATCAACACCCTTGAGAAGGAGTCGCTCGACAAGACGGGTTTGCGCAGCGACGTCATCATGCTCTACAACGGCGGCGCGTACAATTTGTACCGCTATAAGAAATACACCGATGTCCGGCTGGTATTCGCGCCGGAGAAAGCGGCCGCGGCGTTCGGCGGCGATCCCGACAACTTCGAGTATCCACGCTACGATCTCGACATCTGTTTCTTCCGCGTGTACGAAAACGGCCAGCCTGTGAAGACATCCGATTTCCTGAAGTGGAGCGCGCAAGGCGCCAAGAATGGCGAGTTGGTCCTGGTCTCCGGAAACCCGGGCTCGACGTCGCGCCTGGACACGACGGCCCATCTGGAGTTTCTGCGCGACCGCTCGA
>JBDTAT010000307.1:0-3700 GCA_039924505.1 Bryobacteraceae bacterium | reverse complement strand
GAAAGAAATCGCGATGATTAAGGAAGAGGAATTGCCGCCTCCCGGCGCCGGTGGAGTCGTCGGTGGGGTGCCGGGCGGGGTGCCGGGCGGCGCGGGCGGCGTCATCGGCGGTATTATCGGCAGCGTTCCGTCGGTCGCGCCTCCGCCTCCGCCGGTCAAGGAAGCGCCGAAACCGCAGACGCCGCAGCGAATCCGGGTTGGTGGTAACGTGCAGGCCGCCAATCTCATCAAAAAGGTGATTCCTGTATATCCAGCGCTCGCCAAGCAGGCTCGCATTCAAGGGGTGGTGCGCTTTACCGCCATTATCGGGAAGGACGGCACCATTCAGAATCTACAACTGGTCAGCGGCCATCCCCTGTTGGTGCCCGCCGCTACACAAGCGGTGCGGCAGTGGATCTACAAGCCTACTCTGTTGAATAATGAGCCGGTGGAAGTGATCACTCAGATCGACGTCAATTTCACGTTGAGCCAGTAAATTAACCATGGGCGGCGGGCCTCTCCGGGACGCTCGACGGAGAAGGGGACAGGCTGGCCGCCGAAGGATAGGACCGAATAAGCTGTTTTAGTTAAAATCAACTCGCAGGAGATCAACAATGTTGTTACAGATGCAAGTTTGGGCCTTCCTCTTCTTCCAGGAAGCGCCCGCCATGAACTTTGACATTCGCGGCATGTGGAGCGTAATGAGTCCGCTGGCGCGCGCGGTCGTCATTGTTCTATTCATTATGTCGGCGTGGTCGATTGGCGTCATGATCGACCGGTTTATCGCGTTTAACGCTGCCCGCAAGCAGTCCCGCCAGTTTGCTCCGGCCGTAGCCGGCGCGCTGCGCGAGGGCAAGCTTGACGAGGCTATCAAGATCGCCGACCGCTTCAACAAGAGCCATTTGGCGAAGGTTGTCGTCGCCGGACTCCAGGAGTTTCGCGCCCATCAGATGAGCACCGAAATTCCAGGCGAGGAGATCGAAGCCTCCAAGCGCGCTCTCGATCGCGCCACGGCCATTGTTCACGCCGAATTGAAGCGCGGCATCAGCACCTTGGCGACCATCGGTTCTACCGCTCCGTTCGTGGGCTTGTTTGGAACCGTCATCGGCATCATCAACGCGTTCAAGGGCATCACCTCGCAGAAGTCCACCGGCTTGGGCGCCGTCGCGGGCGGAATTTCAGAAGCCTTGGTAACCACCGCCGTCGGTTTGTTCGTCGCCATTCCGGCCGTCTGGGCGTTCAATTACTTCACCAATCGCGTGGAGGCGTTCGACGTCGAGATGGACGACTCCAGTTCCGAGTTGATCGACTACTTCCTGAAGCGCTCCCAGCGTACGGGCGCGACCAAGTAGCCAGCCAGCTCCGGTTCGGTTCTTCCACGAATCGTAACCGAGCCGCGACCGTGAGGGAGCGGTTGTTGGGGCGTGCGGAGCGCCCCGGTTTGGTTCCAGCCGTTGCCGTAAGGCTGCGGGTGTGACAGATAGTTTATTGGTCTAGGCGAGTTGATCGGGTTCGTGGGCCGGCGCTGTCGTTGATCTGCCGCCGGCCCGCGGCTTGCAAGGAGTGATTATGAAAAAGAAATTGGACGACGTGGTCGCCGACATTAACGTCACCCCCATGGTGGACGTGATGCTTGTGCTGCTCATCATCTTTATGGTTATCACGCCCATGTTAACGAAAGGCCAGAGCGTAGACATGGTGAAAGCGCACAACGCGGTCGCCATGCAGGCGGCCGACAAGGAAGACGCCGTCCTGGTCGCCGTCACCCGCGATGGCAAGATATTTCTCAGCCCCGGCAATTCCCAGGTGGCAGCCGCCGATCTCCCCAATAAGGTCAGGGATCTGTTGACCAACCAGCTCGACAAAATCGTCTACATTAAGTCCGATTCACGCGCCCGCTATGAGACCGTAGAGGACGTCATCGACAATTTGCGCGGCGCCGGAGTGGACACCATCGGATTGCTGACAGAACAGATTCAGAATCTTAACACGCCGGCTACAGCGGCCCCGGCGGGCGCCGGGCAGTGAGCGCCTGACAGGTTTTTTGAGGAACTCGCGCACATTGGGGTGCGGCGCCAAGGGTTCCTGGCCGGTATTGCGGTGCCCGCCGCGCCCCATGCGATTTTAAGGAGATACGCCGTATGTCTATGGCAGTGGGTGGCTCAAAAGGGGCCAAATCCGATATCAATGTGACGCCGCTCATCGACGTCCTGCTAGTGCTCTTGATCATTTTCATGGTCATCACGCCTCTGACCCCACACGGCCTGGAGGCGCTGGTTCCCCAACCGCCGGATCCCAAGAAACCGCCGCCGGAGGACCAGGACAACCGCACCGTTGTGATCATCATCGACAAAGACAAGAGCATGAAGATCAATAACGAGCCCACCGATGAAGCGAAACTGGGCGCGCGCCTGGAGGAGATCTTCAAGACCCGCGCCGAGCGCGTAGTTTTCGTCAAGGGCGATCCCGGGCTTGAATTTCAATCCGTGGCCCGCGCCATCGACATTGCCAAGGGCGCCGGAATCGACAAAATTGGTCTGATGACTCCGAAAGTGGAGGCCGGCCAGTAGTTCGGTCCCGGCGAATGCCGGAACGTAGGAATCCTATGAAGCGCACCAATTTTGCGTGTCTAGTTGTCACCACGGCCCTCGCCGTCTTGTTTACCTCCGGATGCGACAAGCTCCGCTCCCGCGACCAGCTCAACCAAGGGGTCGTCGCGTTCAAGAACGCCAAGTTCGCCGACGCCGTCGAGCATTTCAAGACGGCCATCCAATTGGACCCCACCAATTCCAACGGCAAGCTCTATCTGGCGACGTCTTACATGAGCCAGTGGATCCCCGGCGCCGATTCGCCGGAGAACAAGCAGCTCGCCGCTTCCGCCAAGGACGAGTTCCTCGACGTTTTGAAGGACGCTCCCGGCGATAAGACCGCGCTCGCCTCTCTCGCTTCCATCGCCTATAACCAAGCCCAGGCCATGTCGGCCGAAGAGAAGGCCAAAAAGTTCGATGAGGCCGCGGAGTGGTACAAGAAGCTGATCGCCGTCGATCCCAACAACAAAGAGGCGTATTACAGCCTCGGCGTGATCGCTTGGGCGAAATGGTACCCGGCTCTGATGACCGCCCGCGCCAAGCTCGGCATGAAGCCCGAGGCCCCCGGCCCGATCAAGGACCAAAAGGTCAAGGAAGAGCTGAAGGCGCAGTACCTGCCCATGATCGACGAGGGCATTCAGAATCTTCACAAGGCTCTCGATATCGACAAGGAGTACGATGACGCCATGGCGTACCTGAACCTTCTCATCCGCGAGAAGGCCGACCTCGCCGACAACCCAGACGAATACAAGAAGCAAACCGAAATCGCCGATAATTGGGTGCAAAAGGCTCTGGATACGAAGAAGCTCAAAGCTTCCCGTGTGCCCTCCGGCGCAACTGGAATCAACAACGGGACCAGCCGCTAAACGCCCGTGACATTGACGCGCGCGGCTCAGCACAATCAATTCGTCGCCGCGCCGAGAGCGTGTTTCCGCGACCGAGTTTCCGAACCGCGACCGTAGGGGAGCGGTTTCTGCCGCGGACTGCTAAACACGGTTACCAGATCAAGCAGCCATAACCGTCCCTCTGGCTCTTACCGCATCTGGCTCTCGACTTCCTCCAGCCAGTCCGGCTTCTTCAGCACCTCACGCGGCTTGCTGCCGTTCGGAGGTCCAATTATGCCTTCATGCTGC
>JBDTAT010000306.1:0-3447 GCA_039924505.1 Bryobacteraceae bacterium | reverse complement strand
CTCGAAATAGGAGACCGTGACGCCGCCGGCGTTGGCCAGAATATCCGGAATGACGAACACTTTTTTTGCGGCCAGAATCGCGTCGGCGGCGTAGGTGGTCGGGCCGTTCGCTCCCTCGCACAGAATGCGGGCGCGGATGCGGCCGGCGTTGTGGGACGTGATCACATTTTCCTTCGCGGCCGGCAGGAGCACATCGCAATCGAGGAAAAACGCCTCTTCGCGATCCATGTCCTCCGCTTCCGCGAACCCGGTGATGGAGCCGGTTTCCCGGCGGTGCCGCTCCAGCGCCGCAATGTCCAGGCCATGCGGATTGTAAACGGCTCCGTCGTACTCGATGATGCAGACAATTTTGAAGCCGGCGCGCGACATCAGTTTTGCCGACATGCCGCCGACGTTGCCAAAGCCTTGAATCACCACGCGCGTGCCGGCCGGCTCCAGATGAAAGCGCCGCAGCGCCTGCCCGGTAACGATCATGCAGCCGCGCCCGGTGGCTTCCGGGCGCCCGCGCGATCCGCCGAGGTCGAGCGGTTTTCCGGTGACCACCGCCGTCGTCGTGTGGCGCGCGTGCATGGAATAGGTGTCCATCATCCACGCCATGGTCTGCGCGTTGGTGTTCATGTCGGGCGCCGGGACGTCGCGCTCCGGTCCGATGAAATCGAAAATCTGCGCCGTGTAGCGCCGCGTGATGCGCTCCAGCTCGCCGGGTGAAAGCAGCGGCGGATCGCAGATGACGCCGCCCTTGGCGCCCCCAAACGGGATGTTGACCACGGCGCATTTCCAGGTCATCCAGGACGCCAGCGCCCGCACTTCGTCGATCGATACATCGGGGGCGAAGCGGATTCCGCCCTTCGCCGGGCCGCGCGCGATGGAGTGCTGCACGCGATAGCCGGTGAACACCTCCAGCCGTCCGTCGTCAAGCTGCACCGGGATATGAACGGTCAACTCCAGCGTGGGCGTGCGTAGAACTTTTTGGATGCCGTCGTCCAAGCCCAGCCGCGCGGCCGCTTCGTCGAAGCGCGCTTCAGCCGACAGCAGCGGGTTCAGTTCGTCTTCCGCCGGCGCGCCGGGTAAAGTTTCGGTCAGCATGAACGGTCTCCCGGTTACATTATAGGGCGCGGCGCACGAACTGCCTCACCCAGCGCGTGAACACGACTTCCGCGAGTTCGCGTTGCCGCTGCGCGTGCGCGTGGGGATCGATGGGAGCCGTCAATTCGCGCACGTCTCCGCAGTTGGAATCCTGCCCGCACCAATCCGCAATCATCTCCGGCGTCGCTTCCACATGGAACTGGAGACCGTAAATATTTTCTCCGGCGCGGAAGGCCTGATGGCGGCAGGCGGCCGAAGAGGCGAGCCACGCGGCGCCTTCCGGTAGATCGAATGTTTCGCCGTGCCAGTGAAACACGGTTTCGGGTTCGACAAAGCCGGTGAAGAGCGGATCGCGCCGGGTGGCGCCGGTCCATTCAATGGGAAACCAGCCGATCTCCTTTTGCGGATTGCGGTAGACGCGCGCGCCCAGGGCCTTGGCGATCAATTGCGCGCCGAGACAGACGCCGAGCACGGGAATTCCGCGCGCGGCGGCCTCCTGAATCAGCGTCATCTCAGTGTGAATATAAGGCAGATCGTCGTTGGCCGACATCGGGCCGCCCATGAAGATGAGGCCCTGAACGCCGTCGAGCGCCGGCGCGGATTCGGGCGCATCGACGTACCGGTAGGAGATCTGTCCGCGGTCGAGAACACCGGCGATGGCGCCCAGATGCTCGAAGGGGACGTGGCGGATTGCAAGGACGGACATTGTCTTCAGGTTACATCGGGCCGCCAGAGTGCCGGGCGCCTGCCACCCAAGGCCGCGCTGAAACTGTTAAAACAAGAGCAATGAAGTTTGTAGTGGCAATCTGCGCGCTCGCGTTGACCTTGACGGCACAGAGCACGACCTCTTATGCGATTCAGGCGGCCGCCGGAGTTGTGCGCCAGGTGGGCGATGCCGGTCCCGCGACCGCCGCGCTGCTGTGGGAGCCGCGCTCGGTTGCACCGGATGGGACGGGCGGATTTTTCATCGCCGATACGGCCGATGGGCGCTTGCGCGATGTCTCGGCCGCGGGGATCATCACTACAATCGCGAATATTGCGTTTCCGGCCGGCACGGCGCGGTCAGCGGCGGGGGATGTGTACGTTGCCGACGCGGCCGGCAATCAAGTGAGGAAAGTTTCCGCCTCGGGCACGGTCACCATTGCGGCTGGAAACGGAAAGGCCGGCTATTCGGGCGATGGTGGCGCGGCCACGCAGGCGCAGTTGAGTTTTCCGCTGGGCGTCGCAATTGATGCGGCCGGTAATCTGTACATCGCCGATACGAATAACAGCGCCATCCGCCGCGTGACGCCGGACGGGCGCATTTCGACGGTCGCCGGGCACGGAGTCGTGGGCTTCGGTGGCGATGGAAACCTCGCGGTGCAGGCGCTGCTCGCGTATCCGCGCGGGGTGACGGCGGATGCGGCGGGTAACTTCTACATCGCCGATACGTTGAACAATCGCATCCGCAAGGTGACGGGCGACGGAGTCATCGCAACGGTTGCGGGCCGGAACAGACCTGCCTATGACGGCGACAATGGACCCGCGATTCAAGCGGCGTTAGACCTGCCGTCGGCGGTGGCCGTCGACGCGGCAGGCGATCTCTACATCGCCGATACCGGCAACGACGCGCTGCGCGAAGTGCGGATCGACGGAACCATCCGCACCGTCGCCGGGAACGGCGCGCCGGGTTTTGTCGGCGACAATGGACCGGCCGCGCAGGCGCAATTGAACGCTCCGCAAGGCGTTGGCGTGGATGCGTCGGGGAACGTCTTGATCGCGGACACGGAGAACAATCGCATCCGGCGGGTGAACGCGCAGGGCGTCATCCAAACCGTGGCCGGGTCGGACCCATCGAATGGCGACCGCGGTCCGGCGCTGGCGGCGCGCTTGTTTCAGCCGAGCGGCGTGGCGTTCGACGCGGCAGGCAATCTCTACATCGCCGAAACCGGCAGCCACCGCGTGCGCAAAGTGTCGCCGCAGGGCGTCATCTCCACCTTTGCGGGCACGGGCGTGGCGGGCGATTCGGGCGACGGAGGCAACGCCGCGGCGGCACAGCTCAACGGCCCCAACGGATTGGCGGTGGATCGCGCCGGCAACATTTATATCGCCGATACGGGCAACAACGCCGTGAGAATGGTGACGGCGGGCGGCGCGATTTCGACCGTCGCCGGAACCGGCGCTGCGGGCAATTCCGGCGACGGCAGTTCGGCAGTGCAGGCGGAGCTGTTCAATCCCAACGCGGTCGCTGTGGATGGCGCGGGGAACGTGTACATCGCCGATTCGGCGAATAACCGTGTGCGCAAGATAGGCGCCGATGGAATCATCCGCAATTTCGCGGGCGATGGCCAGCATGGACTGCCGGGCTTCGCGGGCGATGGC
>JBDTAT010000305.1:0-3664 GCA_039924505.1 Bryobacteraceae bacterium | reverse complement strand
GGCGGGGGCGGAGACGCCGGGCAGCGCTTCGGCGGAGATGACGGCGCCGGTTGAGAGTGCCGCGCTCAGGCGCCAGAGACCGTCGCTGCGTTGGACAAGAAAATCCGCGGTGTCGCCGCCGGTGCCGGCAATCGAGATCACATCACCTGAAAATTGGGTGGCGTCGAAGGCAATTTGATTGAAGCTCGCGCCGGACCAGCGGTATAGCGTCTGGCTGGATGGCAAGTAAATCAGCGCCGCTGGGCCGTTGAAGGTGGATATGAGGGCCGCCCCATCGGGCGTATCCATGCTGGCGAGAACCTGATTTTGCGCATCGACCGCGAGTAGCGCCGTGGAGGTTTTGAGAATTCCGGTGGACTCTGAAAATGCGGCGGAGACGACGCCCGCTTCCAAACAACTCGCGCAAAACGGAGTGCGGCGCGGAATGCTTCCTTCCTTGGATGGTGGTGCGCGCCGCACCCTTTGCGCGTTCGAAGCATCGCCGAGCACGAAGCTGCCGGGCAATCCGAAGACGGAACGGATCGCGCCGGCGTCGTCGAGGATGCGGCCGATTTGCGGTGCGGAGACGCCCGGCTGTGCGGCCGCAGCACAGGCGAACGCTAGCAATATAATCGCCGATTTCATTGCGGGCCTCCGATGATCACCGTGGGAGTGCCGATGCTCAAGCCGGTGGCGGTGGCCGAGGATGCGGCGGCGGTGGAGGATGAGTGGGAGCGGCCGACGGCGAGTCCACCTCCGGCGGCGGCTGCGGCCACGAGGCCGATGTAGAGCCATTTATGCGAATGGCGGACCGTGAAACCGGGCCCTGAAACGCCGGCCGCTGGTGCGGCGGAATCGCTGAGATATTGCGAGCTGAGAGTGCCGGCGCGGATCTGGCTTTTGATGGCCGTGATGCGGATTTCAAATGCGCCGGGAGTACGGTTCCAGCGCATGCCCCAGACCGTGGCGCGGCCGTCGGCGCGCGTGGCGACAATCTCCGTGCGGGAGCCGGTGGAGAAGACGCCGCCGGGCCCGTTCTCCGGCAACTGAAAGCTGACGGTGGCGTTTTCGACGGGTTTACCGGTTTCGTCCGTGACCTCGACCGTGAGTCCGCGCGTGGCGCGGGAACCTAGCGCGGAAACGGCTCCATCGCCATCGACGACGCGTAGCTGGAGGATAGCCGGAGTGGCCGGGGCGTCAGCAGCCGCCAGATACATAGGTGGCGCGGCGAGAGCGACGCACAAAATAGGGATGAGCGGATGGAACTTGCTGTAGCTCACAAAAATACAGTGGGGCTGCCGCGTCGATCTTCTCAGGGAAATCTTAGGCTGTCGGAGAGCGCACAGGGCGCGGCGGCCGCCCTTCACAGGGATTCGCGCCAAACGGAGCGCGGCCCGAAACCGTTCCTGCCAAGAACGATGGCGCTCGCCGCACCCTATGCGCTTTTCAAGGAAACACTAGGCGTATTAGGTGTATACTTTTGTCGATACCTCATCCGGGAGTGTCAATTACGGAGCAAAGACATCTGGAATGAATGGATATGTCAAAGTGGGCACCCCACGGATCGACAGTAACTCGTCGACCTCGTCGGGCATCCAGTTGTCCGTAGCGTCTGTTGAGATAGCGCAGTGATGGCACGAATCGGTACCCGTAATGGTGTCCCGTCCATGCAGCACGCACTAATTACGTTGTTGGTGATCCCAGCATTCGCCGGACAGGTTAGCCTATTACCTCCCCGGTCCGACGGTGCTCTTCTCACAACGATTCAGACCGATAGCGCCGGCAACATCTACATTGCCGGGCCGGTGACCCCGAGCAATTCCAAAACTGGTGATGTCAGCGATGCCTTCGTGGCTAAGCTCTCGGCAGACGGGTCGCAGGTCTACAAAACCGTGTTGGCTGGTTCGGCGGAGGATGTTGCGACCTCGATTGCGCTTGGGGCAGATGGATCGGTTTACGTCGCCGGCTTTACGCTATCGAATGATTTTCCAATCACTTCGGGTGCTCTGCAGTCGACGTTGGGAGCAGCGAACGGCGGCCAAGCATTCCTTGCCAAGCTGTCCCCTAACGGACAGATCCAATCCGCAACCTATTTCGGCGGCAGCGCGCGGACATGGGCCAGGGCGTTGGCCATCGGTAATACTGGCGAGGTGTATCTCACCGGAACGTCATCCGTCGATGGGTTTCCGACTACACCTGGCAACACTGGCCCTGGCAACGGCTTCTTCCTGGCGAAATTCGACCCTGGCCTCAGCAAACTGCTGTTCGCAACGCTCGCATACGGTGGTACAGTGCTGGCGCTTGGTCCGCAGGGGGATATCTACATTGCTGCCGCAGCCACTGGGCCAATCGGACGAAATGTGCCATTGCAAACCAGTACTGGTGCGTTTCAGGATAGCGCGCAAGTCAACGTATGCCGTGGCAGCGGTATTGTTTTCCTCCCATGCAGCTATCAATTCGTGGAAAAACTCGATTCCACCGCGACGAAACTGGGCTATGTCACTTTCATAACCGGTTCGTCTGGAGCAACGCCTGCTGGCATCGCCGTAGATGCCGCCGGTAACGTGATCGTTGCAGGCGCCACCAACTCAGCCGATTATCCGGTTACGGCACAGGCGTTCCAGACTGTGTACGTAGCCAATGCGGCAGCACCGCCAAGGCCGCCTTCCAATAGCCCTGCGGAAGACATACCACCCTCAAGCGGCTACATAACGAAGCTCAATGCCACCGGTACTGGCTTGATTTGGTCCACTTTTTTCGGCGGGTCGGTGCAAGATGCGATCTCCGGCATGATCGTGAATCCTAATGGCTATATCTACATCACCGGGCAGGCCAATTCGGACGACCTGCCGGGTTTATCCGCCTCTGACCCGGCTGGCTGCAGACCGACTGCCATCCAGGGTCTCGGATTCGTTGCCCGATTGAGCCCGGATGGGACGAGCCTGAGCCCGACGCAACTGATCTATGGGGCGCCGGTATGCACGTACGCATCGTGTTCCCTTGATACTTTTAGTGCGTCGTCAAGTGCTTGGGCCTTGGCGGTAAAGCCGGACGGAAGCGTGGTCGCCGCTGGCGCCGGCGGTGCGGTTGCAAGGGTTGACCTTTTTGGATCTGAGCGCCTGGCTTGCTTGACCGACCCTGCCGACAACGTGCAGCTCACAACCGTCGCGCCCGGACAGGTTCTCAGCATTTTCGGTTCACGTATTGCGCCCTCTCGCGCCGCTGTGCCTCCCGCAGGGAGTGCCTCCTCGTTCCAGGGTGTCAGCGTGACGTTTAATGGCATTGTCGCGCCAGTCCTGTACACCTCGGCCGAGCAGATTAATATTCAGGCGCCGTACGAGATTGCCGGGCAGGATTCAGTTGAGATGCAGGTGGTCAGTCCCGGCGGAGGATTGATGGAGCGGAAAACGTTTCCTGTGGTTCAGCGACAGCCGAGCGTCTTTCTTTCGCCGGATGCCCTCCCCTCGGACGTACCGGGCAATTCCTACTGTGGCAATCCCTTCAGTCGTGCTCAACACGCGCTGGCGCTGAATGCCGATGGGACCTTGAACACCTGCTTGCAGGGAGCGCTGCCTGGTTCTACAGTGACAATCTTTATGAATGGTCTGGGGCCAACTCAACCTCTGCAAGTAACCGGCGCCATTATCCCTGGCCCACCCGTCGAAATAGGTCCGGGTGTAACGGG
>JBDTAT010000304.1:0-5302 GCA_039924505.1 Bryobacteraceae bacterium | reverse complement strand
CGGGACAATCGCTGACCAAACAATTTCCCGAGCTGTCGGAATCGGCCCGGTCGATTCTCGCCCGCTCCGCCATCCTCGATGGCGAGATCGCTGCCCTCGATGCCGCAGGCCGGCCGGAGTTTGCTTTGATTCAGCCGCGTATCATGGCCGCGAGCGCCTCCGGCATAAAAAAGATGTCCGAGGAACACCCGGTGACGTACTTCGTCTTCGATATCTTGTATCTCGACGGCGAAGACCTGCGGCCTCTGCCGTTGCGCGATCGCCGCGCGCGCCTGGAACGGGTGATTCCGACCGGCGCCGCGATTCGTTTCTCGCAAGAATTAAAGGGCTCGCCAGCCGAACTCTTGCGCGTGGCCCGCGAGCATCGTCTGGAGGGCGTTATGGCCAAACAGGCCGCCAGCGTTTATGAATCCGGGCGCAGTGCGGACTGGCTGAAAGTGAAAATCGTCAATGAGCAGGAATTTGTAATCGGCGGATTCACGGCCACCGGCCGTCGCGCGTTTGGCGCGCTTCTGCTTGGTGTGTACGACAGCGGCAAGCTGCGGTTCACAGGCAAGGTGGGCGCCGGCTTTGACGAAAAATCGCTGGCTTCCATTTATCGCCGCTTGAAACCCCTCATTGTGAAAAAGTCTCCGTTCTCGGCAAAGCTCGATTTGCGCGATGCCATTCAATTCGTGCAGCCGGAATTGGTTTGCCGCGTCCGCTTCGCCGACTGGACCCGCGATGGCCGGTTACGCAGTCCCGTATTTCTCGGATTGCAAATCGACAAAAAGCCCGCGAACTGCGTTCGGGAACCGGCCGGCGCAGCGGCCGTGCCCCCGGCTAACGTTCCCAACGCCGCCGTCCCGGACAACCCCGTAGTCGATGGCCACACTCTGAAACTCACCCACCTTTCGAAGCCGCTATTCCCGGGTGGCGAAACGAAAGGCGACCTGCTGCATTATTACGATGGAGTAGCCGAGTGGCTGTTGCCGCACCTGCGCGACCGTCCGCTGATGCTGCGCCGCTATCCGAACGGCATCGACGCCGAAGCTTTCTTTCAGAAAAATCCTCCGCCGCAATTCCCGGATTTTATTCGCGCCCCCAGCACCGACCCGGCCTTCAAGGAATTCATCGTCTGCAACGGCCGCGCCGGGCTGCTCTACTTAACCAACCTCGGATGCATCGACCAAAACGCCTGGATGAGCCGCATCGCGTCCATTACGGAGCCCGACTTCGTGCTCATCGACCTCGACCCCTACCAGTGCTCTTACGATCAAGTGGTCGAAGCCGCCCTCGCAGTCGAAGAACTTCTCACGGGTCTCCACGTCAAGGGTTATCCCAAGACCACCGGCGGAGATGGAATGCACATCTACATCCCCATCGCCCCCGGCCACACCTACCAGCAAGCGCGGTCATTCGCCGAAATTCTGCTGCACTTGACCGCGGCCCAGCGACCGGACCTGTTCACAAAGCCCCGCGCCACGCGCAAACGCGAGCCGGGCAAAGTATATTTCGATTACGTGCAAATCGGCCAGGGAAAAACCATCTCGACGCCCTACGCGGTGCGGCCATATCCCGGCGCGCCCGTGGCCACCCCGCTCGATTGGAGCGAAGTGCGGCGCGGCCTCTCGCCCCTTCAGTTCACGATAAAGACCGCGCTCCACCGTTTCCGCCGCGAAGGCGATCTGTTCGCGCCCGTGCTGGCAGGAACGCAAAAACTCGCGCCAATCTTGAAGAAGCTTGAAAACCCGGCTCGGTAACACTTCGCCGAGCCGCCGGCCGTGCCTTTCCCGAACCTCTCGCCGTGACCTTCCGAGCCGTGACCGTAAGGGAGCGGTTGCCGATGCGCACGAAAACGCTAATGCGCCGCCCGCCGTTTTTTCGGCGCCTCCGCGATCGCCGATTGCGCCTGCACAGCCTTCGCCGCCGGCTTTTTCGACAATTCACCCGCTTCGTGTTTCGGTTGCCGCGCCGCCGACAGGCTCCGCTGCAGCGCCTCCATCATGTCGATCACCGGAGCGCGCCGCTTGGGAGGAGTTCCCGCCACCTCGCGGCCTTCCGTCTTCGATTCCACCAGTTCCAGAACTTTCTTTTGATAGTCGTCCTCGAACGCCGCGGCGTTGAAGGGCGCCGACAACGCCTCCACCAGTTTCTCCGCCATCTGCACTTCCTTCACGTTCAATTCCACCGTCTCGGAGCCGTTGAATTCCGCAACCGTGCGCACTTCATTGGCATAGTACAGCGTGTGGAGCATCAGCCCTTTCTGGTACGGCCGAATGGCCGCCAGATATTCGCGCTGGTGCATGCCGATGCGGGCGATCGCAACCTGTTGCTTGTTCCGCATCGCCTCCACTAGCAACTGGTACGCGCGCCGCCCCGGTTCCTCGGGCGCCGCATAGTAGGAAGCATCGAAATACACCGGATCGATTTCGGGTGCAGCCACAAACTGCTGGATCTCCATCGTCTCGGACGATGCCGGGGCGATTTTCTTCAGGTCCTCGTCGTCGATCAGAGCAAAATGATCTTTGTCCGACGGATAGCCCTTGGCGATTTCGCTGCGTTCCACCACGCGTTCACACGTCGGGCAATAAAGCTGCTGCTTCACTCGCGTTCCGCATACGCGATGGATCTGATGAAAACTCACCCGCTCATCCCGCGCGGCTGCATACAGCCGCACCGGAATCGAAATCAACCCAAACGAAATGTAGCCCTTCCAGACCGTGCTTGCCATGGCGTTTGATAGACGCTCGCGCGTGTAAAAATGATCGATCAAATTGTGGATTTGTCCGGTACTGGTAATATTTACATCTATCGGCGGATTCAGGCGCACCGCCCCTGCCATCCTTGCCGTCTGCCTGCGGGCCGTATCGATAGAACCGTAACGTTCGCGACGGTTTGTCTGAATGGCAGCCCGCGTGCCTTCTGTGACGGTGTTATGACCAGAGACGAATACGGAAATGCGTACCAGAAAGGCTTCCCCATCACCGTGCGGTTTCTGGTGTCCCGCGGGTTGTCCTATGACACCGCGCTTGAAACCGCCCAAGCCGCTTGGGCCAAGGGATGGGAGCGCATCACGCAACTTCGCGATTCCAACATGGTCCTCACATGGATGAACAGCATCGCGCTGAATCTTCATCGCAGCTTCCTCCGGCGGGAGCCGCCCTATGTAACTTTGCCTGAAGTAGCCACCGCGCCCAGGGTGAACTTGGCGGCCATTGACGTCCGCCGGATTCTCCGAGCCGTCAAGCCGACTGAACGGCTAGTGCTCCAGCGGCATTATCTCGACGAGTGCAAAGTGCAGGAGATTGCAAGCGAACACGGCTGGACCGACACCGCCGTCCGCATCCGCCTGCTCCGCGCCCGCCGTGCCGCCTGCGACCGGGCCGGCCGGGGCCGCTTGAATCATGTGACCCGCTGCCAACCGGCGGCATAACTATCGTTCTCACGTTAAAGAGCCGGTTTACTCTGCGCCAAGGCCCGTTCTGAATCTTCTAGCCTGGTCAGTACGTTATCTAACGTCTCTGTCTCCAGCCGGTGCGCGGCATTCGCGATTAGCATTGTGGCGACCCCATCCGTCGGCCGCCGCATCGACTCCGTCAATTGTTTGAGATCCGCCAACAATTCGGGTTTCGACGTTCCGGCGTCGCGCGCTTTCTGCAGGCGTCGAATCAATTCGCGCGTGGTCTGGAGCCTCACTCGGCGCCTCTCTACCAGTTGCGCGATCTTCTCCGGGAGGCCGGCGGAGCTTCCGTCTGCATAAATCGCCGCTCGCACCTTAACGTATTCCGGCACCGCTCCCACCGTCATGCTCGTAACCGGGAACCGCTTCTCAGCGCCCGGCGCAATGGCGTCTGCTCCTATCAGATCCTCCGAATGCGCGAAAGAGCTGCCCGGATAGTCCACCAACTCGATCAGAAACGCCGTCAGCGGCTGGTTCGATACGTTCTTGACATAGAGTATCGAGCCGCCGCCGGTTGGCTCGACACGCAACTCCGGCAGCGGCGGTTGCGCCGCCATCGCCGAAATTCCAAACACCACGAGAGCCGCGGCGATTCGTGTGAGCGTCATATGCCGATAGTATCTCCCCCATTCGGCCCCCACAAGCGATACACTGTCTCTGGTCTAAATAAATGCGATCCTCACTTGTTCTGCTCCTCGCCGCGGGCGCTTGCCTCTCCGCGCAGGTCCGCTTCAGCCCCAGCGACATTTCCGTGAACATCGACGGCAAACCGTTTACGACGTTTCACTATGGCGCCGACGCCAATAAGCCGTACTTGGCGCCCTTGCGCTCCGCGTCCGGCAAAATCGTGACGCGCCGTTTTCCGATGAAAGACGTGCCCGGCGAGAGCCGCGACCACCTGCACCATCGCGGCCTGTGGTTTTCCTACGACGACGTGAACGGCGTCAAATTCTGGGAGAACGATCCGTCCTATCGCCACCCGAACATGGGCCGCATCGTTGTGCGCGATGCCCAATGGAAAAACGGAGAGCACTCCGGCGCTCTTACGGCCACCATGGACTGGCGCGATATGAACGATAAAGTGCTGTTGGTTGAAAATCGCACCATGGTTTTTTATTCCGACCCCGTGCTGCGGACCATCGATTTCCATATCACTCTCACCGCCGCCGAAGACGTCACATTCGGGGACACCAAGGAGGGCGCGTTCGCCATCCGGCTTGCCGACAACTTCACCGCGCGCAAGGGTCTAACGATGGTCGACGCGGACGGCCGCTCGGGTATGAAAGCCATCTGGGGCCAGCGTTCCAACTGGGTCGATTACTCGGCCGACGTCGACGGGGAGAAACTCGGGGTGGCCATTTTCGACAATCCCGAAAACCCGCGCCACCCGACCTACTGGCACGCCCGCGATTACGGCCTGTTCGCGCTGAACCCGTTCGGCCAGCACGCTTTCAATCCGAAACTGGATGAGAGCCATTGGAAATTGCCGGCCGGCCACAAGCTGACGTTCCAGTGGCGCGTCGTCATCCACCCGGGCGATGCGCAATCGGCCAACATCGCGGACCTCTACAAGCAATACGCCCATTAAATTCGGTGACAGCCTGCACAATCGCTAATCAGGGCGATAACTTACTTGACGCATCAGCCATGGGTGACGTATGCTAGGGCTTTCCCTGGAGGCTGGACTGATGAGTCAGTTAGATATCCGAGCGCTTGAAGCAAATTTTGATGCGTGGAAGAGCGAGAGAGCGCCTACGCTTGCAGAAGATAAGGCATTCGAGAGATATTCTGTCGATCAGGTGCTCAAAGACCGAGATTTATCAGACGAAGAGATAGCTTCCGGAAACCTTGGCGGAGGCG
>JBDTAT010000303.1:0-2839 GCA_039924505.1 Bryobacteraceae bacterium | reverse complement strand
AGCCAATGTTTTCAACGACGGCCTGGGCGCCAGCGTCAATAGCGACCGCATGAACCATGGGCGCCAGATGCTGTTCGGCCAAGCGCCCGCGCGCCCGGATATCCCCTGCACCACGTGCGAATTGTTTCACACGCTGCGCGACACCGGCCGCTGGCTCACTCAGAGGGAAATCGACGCCGTTTTACAACCCTCCGGCGTTCTGCTGAGCATCGTCCCCGTCATTGAAAACCCCGAGGTCCGCCGCGTGCGCGTCTTCGCGATGCCCGGCAGGAATCCGCGGCCTTCGGCCCCCACTCTGGTGGAACAGAATCCGGCCATGTACCACGCCGACAAGGAATTTTCCATCCTCGCGCAATTGCCGCAGCCGGGCCCCTACACGATCTGCGCGTTGCCGGAAGGGCGCCGTGAACCGGTGACGGTGGTGCTCGAAGTCTCCGCACTTCCAATCTGCCAGGAAGTCCGCATTCCCATCCGGTAACCGCTCCCCAACAAGTCGAACCCGGCCCGCCCGCCGCATCTTCATTGCTTTTGGTTAGCCCCGGACGCATTCGGGGAACCCATTCCCTGGCGCAACCATCCGGCAGCGAAACTTCTGAGCATCGAACGCCAGACCTAATACCCGGAATTAGACCGGATGGGCCTGTAAAAAACTTTGCGTCGGCAGCGCTCGGCCAGCTTCACCTTGGTCATATTGGCATATCCAAGGCGGACCGTTGCCTTGCAAGTTCCAGACGTGTGATTGTGGTTACGCCAGGTAAGGCGATGCCGAACGAATACGTGAAGTACGTCGAAGAGGCGTATCGGGTCGGAGATACCGGCGTCTCCCTCGACTCGCTGGTCTATTTGTTTCGAGAAGGGATCTCCGCGGAGAGCATGGTGGAGTGCTATTCCGCGCTGAGCTTGGAGCAGGTGCATGGCGCCCTCGCGTTTTACTTAGCAAACCAAAAAAAGTCGACGCCTACCTGGCGGAAGGGCAGCGGGCCGCAGAGTCGCAACACAAGCTATCGAGGCAAGCGAATGCGGAACTGATTGCAAAGCTGCAGCGTGCGCGCCATGCGAGCCGGATTCCAGGCTGACGCCGATCTCGACGCGCGGATCCTTCGGGGTTTACGGCGTACCGCGCCGGAAGTCGACATTCGGAGCGCAGCGGACGGGGAGCTGACCGGAGTGGATGACCCGGATGTTTTGCGGATCGCTTCGGACGCCGGGCGCATTCTTGTAAGCCAGGACCGCCGCACGATGCCGGCACATTTCGCTCGCTACTCGGTCGAGGCTCGGAGTCCCGGAGTCATCCTGCTTCGCGAAGCAATTCCTATCTCCACGGCGATTGAGGAGCTTGTTCTCATCTGGAGCGCCAGTGTGGCTGAAGAATAGAACGGCCGACTCGTGTGGATACCGCGCTCGAAACTACCCACCCCTGCGCCCACCCAAAGCCGCATTCTAAGTGGTCAAACTGCGATTTCTTATGAAAATATTCCTTCTAATGTTCGAGTCATGCCCGGCGTACCCTTAAAAACACCACTGTAATTCAGTCATTTCCGGGACGCACGGCGTGCCGCTGAAGCGGGACAAACTGGAAAGCGGACCTCTGGACGGCAGAACGCAATACTCCTATTTCCAAAAGCACAACCGCAAACCGTTTTCCCGACCTTATCGCCTCACGCGCGTTCGCCGAACGCGCAAAAGTTGCCACGGCCGTCCAGGAGGTACATGCGATTCGCCAGCACCACGGGCGCGGCCAGCGCCGCCACTTTCGACTGGCAGCGGAACGTCCAGTCGATCGTATGGCGCGTTTTGTGGAACGCGATCAGCCAACCCACGAAGTCGACCGCGTAGATGTAGTCGTCGGAGATTCCAAGGTCGGTGAACGGCCCGGCGACGCCGGATTGCTTGAAGACATCCTCGCAATCGTGTTCTTCCACCAGCTCGCCGGTGTTCACATTGAGGACATGGAAATATCGAGGTCCCAGCACGTAGAGCTTTCCGTCCGGGTAGTAACTGAGATTGAACGGGTTCCTCGTATTTAGTGTCCGGGCCCAGCGCCGCTCGCCGGTGGCGACGTCGAGAGCGAGAACATAATGGCCGAGGACGGCGGCGATAACCTGGCCCCCGGCCGCAATCGGAACTCCGATCAGCTCGCCCTCGTATTCATCGCCGAGGGCATCCTTGTGGCGCCCGGTTTCCTCCACCGAAAAGCTCCAGCGCGTCTGGCCGGAGGCGATATCGATTCCGGAAAGGACGCCACGGTTCGGGCGCACACACACGATGCCTTCGGACGCCGTCAGTATCGGATTCACGCCCGGCCAAGGTTGCCGCCAGAGGAAGGCGCCGGTTCGCAGATCGAGAGCGCCCAAGAATAGTTTTCCACCGTTTTCGAACTGGCACACCAACGCATCGCGTTCCGCGGCCGCGCCATACAGGGGAAACGGAGGCACTGGATGCCGCGCCGTCACTTCGCCTTTGGCGGGATCCACCACCATCAGCTCCCGATCGAAATAAACCAGCATGTGCCCGTCGTGCAGCACGAACGCTCCATCTTTCATCGCGACTTGAGAATACGGCCGCGGGAGAGCGAGTCTCCAAACTTCACGCGCGGTGGATTCCTCTAGCGCGGCAATGGCGCCGGAGGTCAAGGAGAGATAAATATTTCCGGCCGCCGCAAGCGGTTGGAAACCGACTCCGCTGCGGGTCCACGCCGGAATCGGATCCAGCGGCGGATGCAGGCCGGCGTGGCGATCGCAATGGCGTTCGTACGAAAAGCGGCAGCAGGAAAACGTATGTTCCATTACTTCAGCCCCACGGAGACGATCCTCGGCAACTGCGCCCTAATGTTGTCCAC
>JBDTAT010000302.1:0-2531 GCA_039924505.1 Bryobacteraceae bacterium | reverse complement strand
CTGCTTCACACGCAGGAGGTCGCAGGTTCGAGTCCTGCCGCGCCCACCATGTAAAAAATAGCTTACAAGCGGTGGAGGCAAAAATAGCCCACCCTATCGCGTTGCTTCGTGGATCGAAGGTGCGTATACCGCGATCATGGCAGAGAACGCTACTGCTCCTTTCATCTCCCTCGAACCGCTCGGAAACAAGCGTGGCTTGCATGGACAACCTCTGGATTTCGATATCAGAGGTCTCGGGCTCCGTCTGCCGCGAACCGAGGCGCCAGCGGGCTGGGTGAAGAAGATCGAACGCGCCCGTGAAGGGAAGATCTGGGTCGGGTTTTTCCATCTCTGGACTACGGACCCGCAGGGTCGGCGCCGGCGCACGAAGAAGGAAAAGACTCTCGGACCGGTTTCGATGCCAAAACACGAGCCACGGCAAAAGCTGGCTGAATACATCTATAGGGCCAGCGGAAGCGCTGTGACCGAGTTGGGTCGCCGCGTCATCATCCAAGGTAAGAACCGTATGCGGCGGCGCCGCAAGTACGGGTGGGTGCGACAACGACCCGGTTACGGCCATCCCTACCGCGGCGGTTGCCCGATATGCACCCAATTCGGCGGTGGAAGATCCGATTAAACCATGAGGGCCGATTTTGCGTTTTTCATTCTTCAAACCACCGTGGCAAACCACCGCGGTGGACCTTTTGGGGCGAAAGATCGACAATGGTGTTAGATGCGGACTCTCTTTTTATTGCTGGCGCTGGCGGGCGGTTTGTTGGCGCAGGATTGGCGGAACGCGGCGACGCTTCCGGGCGTCGATTTTGCCGGGCTGACCGTGGCGCAGAAACAGGTGGCGCTGAAAGTGCTGCGGGAGGAGAGTTGTGTCTGCGGCTGCAACATGAAACTGGCTCAGTGCCGGGTGCTGGATCCATCCTGCGGCGTCAGCCGGCCGCTGGCGGCGATGGTGGTGAAGGAAGCCCGGACCGGCAAGAATGCCGACGCGGTGAAAACCGTAATTGAAAACTCCGACATAGTGAAGAAGGCGGGCCAGCCGCCCCCGATCCTTGAGAATGCCGTGAAGGTTCCGATTGACGGAGCGCCCGCCATTGGACCCCCCGGCGCGCGCGTGACGCTGGTGGAATTTTCCGATTTCGAGTGCCCGTATTGCTCCAAGGCGGTGCTTGCGCTGGCGGAGTTGTTGAAAGCTTATCCGAAAGATGTGCGCCTGGTGTACGTGCAGTTCCCCCTCGATATGCATCCGCACGCGCGCTTGGCGGCGCAGGCGGCGCTGGCGGCCAACGCGCAAGGCAAATTCTGGGAGATGCACGACAAGCTGTTCGCGAACTTCCACAACCTGACGCGCGCGCACATGATTACCTGGGCCGGCCAGATTGGTCTCGATACTGAGCGGTTCACCGCCGACCTGGATTCGGGAAAATATAAAGCCCAGGTGCAAAAAGACGTTAATGAAGGCGACATGCTGGGGTTATCCGGCACACCGACCATTTTCATCAACGGGCAGCACTATAACGGCCCGATCCAGTTGGCGGAGCTGAAGCCGATCATCGAAGAGCAGTTGCACGGGAAGAAGTAACGCGGCGGGTTACTTCGGAAGGTTCCAATCGCCGTCGAAGAGGCCGGCTTCACTGACGTCGGCGTCCGCGGGTTTTGTGACGTCTATCACTGCGTAATCGCCGAGTCGCGGGTAGAGCAGGGCGTTTGTGCCGAGCAGGTCGGCTTCTCCGAACGTATGGCCGCTGTTAATCACGACGTAGCGTTTCGGGTTTAGCGGATTCGGATAGATCAGCACCGGCATGTGATCCGTGGCGCTGTAGGTGTGGCCTCCGGCAACGATCTGCGAGCCTTTCCACTGGATGGGGAGTTTGGCGGCGATGCGGGCGATCAGCCGATTGCTCGATGGATCGCCGAACAGGATCAGGTTACTGGAGGCGATGTCTACGGCCGTGACGGCGCGGGCGTCCTTCACGCGGATGTCGCCGCGAAAATATTTCGCGTAATTGCTCTCAAATTGTTCGAGCGCCTGGCGGGCGCGGCCGTTCACCAGAGGATAGCGCGACGTGGTTTTCGGGCGCACGCAGAGGAACGTATCCATGAAGGCGTCGTCGATGGGGCCTTGCAGTCCGTGCGTCTTTCGGAGCGCGGTTCCTACGGCAGCGGAATTGCTCGTGACCGGCGCCCATTGGCCAGCCGGGCCGGGCTGCCACGGTTTGCCATCTACCAGAAGGCGCGTGACATTGGTCGCATGAATGCGATAGCCCGAGCCTTCGCGCCGCGCCTCGACTTCGGCGCGCCGATACTGCTTTTCAAGTCCGGCAATCTCAATCCAGAAACAACGGTTGTAGCGCGTCGTATAGGTGACGAAGCGGATATGATCGGGCGGCTGGCGGCCTTTTGCGGCCATGGCGTCGATGAATTTGTCGGACTCGGCTTTGCTGCCCGGCTCGAATTTGTGCTTGGTGTGCGGCCCAACCAGGAAGAGGGCGCGCAAATCCTCTAACTTAAGGCCTTCGCGCGCCAGTTGCCGGCGAATG
>JBDTAT010000301.1:0-2768 GCA_039924505.1 Bryobacteraceae bacterium | reverse complement strand
CATTATCAACCTTGAGGCGGGAAACAGTCCAATGCCTTCGGTTCGAAACGCCAGGTTTTGCGCCCGAACGATGCCGGATACAGCGGCCAGCCCCAGAATGCTCTTTTAGGAGAGCATTCGTTTCCGGGGGCTCAGGCGGCTTTCTTGACCGGTTGCTCTTGTGACCGGAAGCCTGGATACCAACGCCGAAACGTGTCCTCCCACTCTTCATTGAGCACCCGCGTGCGGATCTGTAAAAGCAGATGGGCGCCGCGTTGTGTCCACCCCATCTGTTGGTGCTTGACCATTCGTTTGCTCACGACCTGATTTACCGCCGACTCCACGAAACCGGAAGCGATCCGTTCTCCGTTGCGATAACGCTCGCCATAGTTCGGGATAAATGCCTGATTGCGCTCCACGTAGGTGTGCAGGTCCCCGATCCACTTCAGAAGTTTCCGAACTGTTTCGTCCTTGCTCTCGAGGGCCGCACCCTCCAGATCCATCTCCAGACCCTCCGTCATTTTCAACGCCTGGAACACATTGCCGTGCCACAGATACCACTTCAGCGATTTCAGATCTTTGAGCACACCCGGGCGCAATTCGTATTGGTCTTCGCCTTCCCCGACCTTCTCCGGCAGTCCCTTCGCCATTTGATTCATCACCGTCAAGCGCATCGTGATATGAAACCAGTCCAGCAAGTGTTCTGCCTCCGGATTCAAATACAATTGCACGTTGCGCACGTCCTCGCCACCATCCGAGAGAAACTCCACCTGTTGATTCATTTGCAGCCCTTGGGAGCGCAGCACTTCAAACAGCCGGCGCTTGGGTTTTTCATCGTAGGTCTGCACAAAAGCAAAGTATTTGCTGGAAAGGTGTTCCTCTTCTCCAGCCTTCCGTCGGAAAGCCAGCAGGCTTTTGCCCGCAATCACTTCGAAATGTCCCGCTTTGTTCCGGCCACGTACGTAGCCGCCGTCAAGGCCCACAGTCAGCGGACCGTCCGGCGGCGGAAGCTTGTCCCAATCCCGCTGGCAGCCTTCGACAAACGCCCACTGCTCCTCGCCCAATTCCTTCTCCAGCCGTTGCGCCACGTCGAACACGTGCTCGCGAATTGTCGAAGCATGCAGCGGCGAGTCCATCGGCAGGACCTCCTGCAAGAGTTCGGCGGTCAGACCATAACTCATCAAAGAAGACCATTTAGTCTCCAGGAACAGCAGTTCCGGCGTGGTGCGCTCACGTAGCATTTGCGCCAAAGGACTGAAGCTCTTGGTCTCATGGGACTGGCAATGACAATGAAGAAAGCGGGGGCTTTGGATGGTGATTTTGCCGAAGACCGTCCGCAGGGGAAGATCATGATGCCCCTTGCTGGTTCGCGGCTGTCCGCAGTCGGAACATCGCCGGTTTGCCGCCACGCAGTGGGCGGCCTGCTGCTCGACGACCACCCGCTGGATCTCTCCCAGAATGGCTTTGCCTTCGGCCAAAGTCAGACCCAGGGTCTCGGGCTTGAGTTCCGTCCGCTGCAGGGACGTGATCTCGCGCATCTGTTGTTGCCCGTCATCGGCGATCGCGACCACGCGGATTTGGAAAGTCATGCAGCCACCTCCTGGCCGGAGACATCCCGCAGTCTGCGATTGATTGCGCGGCGGTCGCAGCGTTGCGGTTGAAACTCCTGATAGTCTGACACGCGCTCGACTGCCTGCTGGAGCTCCTCGATGTCGCCGAGCGCCTGGCGGCCTCCTCCAGCATCCAGCCAGCGCCCGATCGCCTTAGCCATCTTCCCCAGCTCCTCGAACGGAAACTCGTAGCGATGGCGGTCCAGCCGTTGCAAATACGCTAAGGCGCCCGCATATTCTTCACCCGGTGCCGCAGCTCTTCCACCCACGCAAACCGGTAGCACGCGCCGACCCTGAGGTAGAATCGCTTCCAGCCGAATATCAACCCGCCAGTTGGCTATAAAGTCGTACTGGTAGCGGAACGATTCCCGTGGGTGCAATCGGAAACGGGACAGCGGCACTACCTGCGGGTTGCCATCGAAGCTGATGCCGCCGAGATAATCAATCCCGTAATCCTTGCCATGGATGCGGAAGCGATGTAGGTGCTCCCCGCTCCAATCAAAGGCAACCTGAATGTATTGATGGAGTTGAGCGATGGTGATCTCACTGGAAACCAGCAAGCGTCGCCAGATGATCGGGCTGATCCCGGCCAGCACGAGGCGCAATTGGTAAATCGCGGTTGATAGAGGAAGTTGGGCCATCACCCGAGGTTACTGAGCCGCGCCCCCTGAATCGAATGCTCTCCGACTAGGCGGTCACGCCGAACAGTTCGGCAATGAATTGGGCCTGACCGAGTGCATCTCCTTTGGCCAGCCATCTCACTCTACCTTTCCGAATCATCTCCACCGCCTCGATTCCTTGCAACGTCCGCCAGGCACTCTGAAAGGAGCCGTATCCTTTGGCGAGCCAGACTCGTTTCTTCACCGTCCGGTGATCCTGTTCGATTACGTTATTCAAGTATTTGCACTGGCGCAAACGGACACGGCGCGGGAGGGTGCCTTCCGTCTTCAGTTCTTTCACCGCTGCTGGATACGCCGGGTTCTTATCCACGTTGATCACCCGTGGAATGGGATTGCCGGTTGCCGTCAAAGCCTTATGAAAGAACCGTTTTGCGGCGGCCGCATCGCGTTTGGCGGCTAACAGAAAATCGACCGTCTGGCCCGTCGAGTCGACGGCTCGGTACAGGTATTTGTCCTCGCCCTTGACCTTTATATAGGTCTCGTCGACGCGGTAGCTCTT
>JBDTAT010000300.1:0-2705 GCA_039924505.1 Bryobacteraceae bacterium | reverse complement strand
CCTTGTAATCGAGGATGTTCTGCGCTTCTGGGTAGGCCGTCAGCAGCACCTGAAAGCCACGGTCCAGCAAGAAGCCGTCCACTTGATCGGTGCGCATCCTGCCCCCGATTCCGTCTGACGCTTCCAGCACAAGACAAGAGACGCCGGCCTCCGTCAGGCGCCGGGCGCAGCACAAACCTGCCAAACCTGCCCCTACGATGGCCACATCCACTTGTTTCATACAGAGTAAAAGATGCTGTGGAATTGGCCCGGCTGCACTATTTCACTCGTCTGACAGGAACCGCGCGGTTTTTTTAAGTCGGTTGGCGATAAGCGGTAATCTAAACGGCAGGATAGGACAAATTCTTGGACCCGCAACCCTTAGCCGTTGATCCGTCCCTCGTTAGTCAAATTCTCGAACGTTCCCTCACTCAAACCGGCAAGAGTATCGTTGACCTTTCAGAATCGGGCCGAATTCTCTTGGTGTTTCTTCGGCACGCAGGCTGTTCTTTTTGCCGCGAAACGCTGGCCGACATCGCTGCCGCGAGAGCGGCCATCGAGGGACGCGGACTGCGCATCGTCCTCGTGCATATGGGGGAAACGCCGGAGCTGAACAAGCTGCTGGCGAAATATCAGCTGTCCGGGCTGGATCTCATCAATGATCCTGATCAACGATTGTATGATGTTTTCGGATTGAAACGCGGCACTTTCCGCCAGCTCCTTGGATGGAAGGTCTTGTGGCGCGGCGTCTTCGGCGGTGTGATGCTGCGGCATGGTATCGGGCCGGCTCGCGCCGACGCCTCGCAATTGCCGGGGGCCTTTCTGATCGATCGTTGCGCGATTGTCCGCCGCTTTCGCCACCGTTCAGTGGCCGACCGGCCAGACTACGTATCCCTCACCACTGCAGATGTGAACAAATCGACGTCCTAAATAAGTTCAAATCCTTGGGGGGACCGTGACCACAATGGCGCGCGATGGAGCATCTCCCGACCCCCGATAACTGTGGGGCTCACTTGAATCCATCTGCAGACTGTCGCCGGTGTGCAGTTCGTGATCCTCTCCTTGGAAGCGGATCGTGAGCGAACCTTCCAGCACGAATAGCAACTCCGAACCCTCGTGAAAATGCTCACTCACTTCACTCGCACTCCGGAGCGGGAACTCAGCGAGATAGGCCTGCATGCCCTTTCCTTGGCTCGAATACGTTAGGCTCTCGAAAAAGTAGCTGGGAGTGGGTGCATCGGCGCGCTCCGGGAAGCGCATGCGCTCTGCGGCTCGCACGATGGCGAACAGCCTATGCTGGCGTTTCTCCCCAAAGAAATGTTCCATGCCGACATCGAATACCATTGCAATGCGGGCGAGCGTCGGCAGCGTTGGGATCATCTTGCCGTTTTCCAGTTGGGACAACATGGATGGCGACAGGCCCGTGTGCTTTCCAAGATCGACCAAGGCGATCTTCTTGCGAAGACGCAGCTGGCGGAGCTTCTTGCCTAGCTCGTACGGCGCCAGAGCGCGGGCAATTGTGGACTCGCCTTCCTCTGTCACTAATAGGCAGTTTAGCACAACTAAATTGTAAGCATAGATATTTTTCGTTACTGAATCAACAATCAGTAACAATGAAAATCTAGGCCATTCCTCTGGTACGATCGCTGTTAGGAGTAATGATCATGGATGCCCTGATCCCCGCCATCGCGAACTGTGCGGACGACGAGCTCGTCCGTCGCGCCCAGGAATGCGATGATTCGGCATTTGAAGAACTCATGCGCCGCACGGAGCCAGCTTCTCTGAAACTGGCAATATCTATTCTGCGGGACCGGCAAGAGGCTGAGGATCAGGTGCAGAATTCCTACATGAACGCCTGGCGTAATGTCAGTAAGTTTCAGGGAGAAGCAAAGTTCTCGACCTGGATTTCCAGGATCGTGGTGAACCAATGCCTCATGAGGCTGAGGAAGCTGCGCAACGCAAACTTTGTTTCACTCGTGACTGAAGGTCCTGACGGAGAAACACGCGTGGTCGAACTGAAGGACCAAGGGCAATCTCCAGAAGCAAGCCTTTGCGGCAAGGAACTCTCCCAGGCGCTAAAGCATGAAATTGAAAAGTTGCCGCCCCTGCTTCGAGGAGTTCTGATTCTGCGGGACGTAGACCAACTTTCAACCGCGGACGTTGCCAAGCAGCTTGGTCTGACGCCATCGGCTGTCAAGTCGCGGCTCTTGCGAGCCCGCGTCGAGCTGAGGACGCGGTTGGAAAAATATCGGACACGAGCGGAGCTGGTCACGCACACGGCTTGACTTGTTTTTGAGGCCGCGTTTCTAGCCTCTTCCGCAAACCGCCAACCTCGTTCATGACCAAAGATCTCCTGTCCGGCATCCCGTCTGAAATACTAAGTTTCTGTCGGCGCGTAAGCCTAGCAATCATAATCCCGCCTTCCGCACGTACGCGACTGAACCCGCGCCCAGTTCGCCACTGCGCGCTTGTCAGCCAAGTTCGTACTGCACGTTACAGTCCGCTCTCAAGAACAGATTGAGCAACAGAAAAAACCACGCGCCGGGCGAAAGCCCCACCGCGCGGTTTGAGTTTTGTTTGAGCGTGCGGGATCTAGTATTTTGCGGCTGACGGTGGCATGATTACGGTGTCGATCACGTGAATCACCCCGTTGTCGCATGCGATGTCGGCCTTCACGACGGTCGCATTATCCACCATCACTTTGCCTCCCATGGCATGGATCTTGA
>JBDTAT010000299.1:0-8830 GCA_039924505.1 Bryobacteraceae bacterium | reverse complement strand
GAAGTATACGACCGCGTCTTGAAGTGTCTTGGGCTCGCTCGCCATAAACCAATTGTAAGGCAGGCGGCCTGATGTGTCAAGTATATTGTTACCCTAATTAGGCCGCGAGCACTTGTCCGTTCACGTTTTTAAAACATTCTCCCAATCCCATCAAAATAAAGGCCCGCCACCCAATTTCGACAACCACCATGGTTCGGATTCCGCCTCCCGCATGCTATAACTCAACCGAAATGGAGGTTCCCTATATGTCCGCATCTGCCCGTCGAATTCGAGCCAATCGCCGCAACGCCGCGCTCTCTACCGGCCCCACCACCGAAGCTGGTAAAGAAGCCTCTAAAAATAACGCCTTCAAACACGGCCTCACCAGCCAACAGATCGTTATCAAGAACGAAGACCCGCAAGCCTTCGAGCAACTGAACGCCGACACCTTCGCCGAATTTGCTCCCGTCGGCCTAGCCGAGGAAATGCTCGCCTCCGAGTTGGCCATCGCTTGGTGGCGCCTGCTCCGCGTCCGTGCGGCCGAAACCAAATTCTTCGCCAGCATGGGTCCCGGCGCCGACCCCTACTTGTTCACGGGTATCGAAGCCAGAGTCTTCGCCGTCATCCAGCGTTATGTCGTCACCGCCGAACGCACGTGGCGCCGCGCGCTCAAGGAACTTCAACAAACGCAAGCCCGCCGCAAGCAAGCGGCCCCCGCTCCCGCTGAAATTGGGTCCGTTTCGCAAAACCCTACAGCGCGCCCGTCTCCCGCTGCCACGGCCGAACGGCCAATTGGCTTCGTTCCGCAAACCGCCCCAAACGCCCCCAACTCCGCGCCGTCCGCGAGTCTCCAGATGCCCGCAAATCCACCGAGCGGGCAAAGTATGCTGTAAACGTATACTCTAAAAACGCAGCGGTCGATCATATCCGTCCATCTGCCATGCCGCACTACGATGTAATCGCGCCCGAGGCCGTTCGGGAACAACTGCAAAAGATCCTGGAGAGTCCGATCTTTTCGCAGGCCGGCCGTCTGCGGCGGTTCCTGGAATACGTCGTGGAGCGGACCTTGTGTGGTGAGACTCACCATTTGAAGGAGTACACCATCGGGCTCGCGGTCTTCGATCGTCCGGCGGCGTTCGATTCTCGCCTCGACCCCATCGTGCGTGTTGAAGCCGGACGCCTGCGCCAGAAACTCAATCGCTACAACGAAACCGACGGCGTGCAGCAGGCCATTCGGATTGAGCTTCCCAAGGGCGCCTACGTGCCGTTGATTGAGCTGCAAAGCGCGCGGCCGCCAACTGTCGCGAAACCGCGGCCGGCCTTGGCCATCCTTCCTTTCGCCGACTTGAGCATCCATCGCGATCAGGCGTACTTATGTGAAGGCATGACCGAAGAGTTGATTCGGGCGCTGACTCTGGTCCCCGGCCTGCAAGTCTTCGGAGGCAAGTCGCGCGCCACGGCCTCATTTATTCTCGAAGGCGGAGTGCGGCGGGATGAAGACCGGCTGCGAATCACGGCCAAGCTGAAAGAGGTCAAAACCGGCCAATACCTGTGGGCCGAAAATTACGACCACCAATTGTCCGACGTCTTTGCGATACAGGAGGACATATCGCGCGCGATTGCCGCCGCTCTCCAGGTGCATCTGACCGGGGAGCCAGGCCAACCGCTGGTGCTCAAGGCCACCGAGAACACGATTGCGTACCGGCTATATCTCAAAGCCCGCTATTTCTGGAATCTGCGCACCGCCGACGGTTTACTCGAAGCGGTGCGTTTGTTTCAAAAGGCCGTGGAGAACGATCCGAAGTATGGCTTGGCCTACTCCGGCCTGGCGGATTCCTATTCTCTGCTCGGAAACTACGGCGTCTTGTCACCCTCCGAGGTGCGCAAAAAAGCGATCCTTGCGGCCGAGAATGCCGTGCAGCTTGCGCCGGAACTGGCCGAGGCGCACACATCGCGCGGCCACGTTCTCGCCACTTGCGAATGGAATTGGGAGGAGGCGGAGCGCGAATATGAAACCGCCATCGAGTTGAATCCCCGCCTCGCCACCTCCCACCATTGGTACGCCATCACCTGTCTGATGTCGCAGCGGCGGCTCGGCGAAGCGCAATTGGAAATCATGGAAGCCGCGGCCTTGGACCCTGTGTCGGTCAGCATCGCGCGCGACGTCGCCGTAGTGGCGTGGGCGCGGCGGGACTACGCGGGCGCGAAAGCGCAGGCGCAGCGTGTTCTCGAACTGGATCCGAACTTTCATGAGGCCTACTGGATCCTCGGTCTCGCTTGCGAGATGTTGGCGCAGTTCGATCAGGCCATCGCCGCTTTCGAGCGCGGCCGCGCCCTCCGGCCAACCGCGAGATTGATCGGCGCCATGGGGCATTGTCTGGCATTGGCCGGCCGCACCGAAGCGCAAAGGGCGCACCGCGCTCCGTTTTGCGCGAGTTACGAGGAAGCGCAAAGGGCGCACCGCGCTCCGTTTTGCGCGGCTTATATAGAAGATGCGCATCGCGCGCTCGCCACACTGAAGGAATTCAGCCAGGAACGCTATGTGTCGCCGTTTGATAGTGCGCTCGTCTGGCTCGGCCTGGGCGAGTCCGATCGCGCGCTCGAATGGCTCGGCCGGGCCCTGCAGGACCACTGTTACGAACTTCTCTGGCTGCCGGTCGATCCGCGGTGGGATGCGCTTCGCACGCACGCTCGATACCAGGCGATTGTGCAGCTCATGCACGCGCCGGACGCCACTCAAGCGATGTTACCGTAACCTGCCGTTACTAACGCGCCAAAACTATTGAGCGCCGTCGAACTCCGTGTTAGTCTCCTTGTTGGCGGAGAAACGAATTGATTTTGCCAAGCCGCGCGCGTCAGCCAGCGGACCTTCACGACTTCTTGGTGCTAGAGGTTACTCATGCGTTTGAACCGCGTTTGTTTATCGACAAAACTCATCCCGGCGCTTTCCGCTCTGTGCGCCTTCGCTTTGCTGCCGGCTGCGCCGGCATGGGCACAGCTCTCCACCACGGCCGCGCTCAACGGGACGGTGGTGGATGCTTCGGGCGGTGTCGTTCAGGGCGCGGATATCGCCGCACAGAATGAAGCCACGCACGTAGCGGCAGCGGCCAAAAGCAACGCCGACGGCACCTTCGTCCTCAGCGGTCTCCCAGCCGGCACGTACACGGTCACCATTTCGAAGGGCGGGTTTCAGAGCTTTCGTGAATCCGGCGTTATTCTGCACCCCGCAACGGTGGCCACGGTAGACGCGACGCTGAAACTCGGAGAGGTCGGCGCCGAGGTGTCGGTGGTCGCGTCGGCCGCCGCGGTGCAAACCACGACCAGCGAGGTCTCGAACCTGGTCTCCGAAACGCAGATCGGCACGCTTCCTCTGAATGGCCGCAACTTCCAGGCCCTGGCCGCGTTAATGCCCGGTGTCGTCAATCAAAAAGCCGGATCGGCTCTGGGCACCGGAGGATACTCGACGTCAAATACGATGTTCGTGAACGGGATGAGGACCAACACGACGTTCTATGCGCTCGATGGCGTGTGGAATGAAAACACCGGCAGCATGGGACAGACCGCTATCGTACCCAACCCCGACACGCTCGACGAAGTCCGCGTTCTGCAGAACAACTACAGCCCGAAATACAGCCTGCTCGGCAGCTCGGTCGTGCTGCTGCAGACCAAGAGCGGCGCCACCGCATTTCATGGGTCCGCCTTCGAGTATTTCCGCAACGACGACCTGAATGCCCGGAACTTTTTCAGCCCCACTGTGCCCACGCTAAAGCAAAACATTTTCGGATACACCGTCGGCGGTCCCGTGCTGGTTCCCTTTTATCACGGAACACGCAAGACGTTCTTTTTCTGGAGTGAGCAGTGGGTGAAGTCTCACACCGGCTCCGTATTGCGCGGCGCCACGCCTTCCAGCGACCAGCGCAACGGCTTGTTCGCCACCTCGATTAAGGATCCACTCACGGGCCAGTCGTTTCCGCTAAACTCCGCGGGCGCGTATCGGATTCCCGCGGACCGGCTGAACCCCAACTCTCTGGCGTTTTTGAACGACCTTTACCCGCTGCCCAACAATCCCGGCGCCGGATTTCTGAATTACGTGAATCTTACCCCGTCCATCCTGTCCCAGCGCGACGACGAGATCAAGGTGGACCACAATTTCAGCGACCGCTTCCGCCTGACCGGTGAGTGGTTCGACGAGAGCCAGTTGGCGCTGCAAAGCTCGATTCCGGAGACCGGGTCGCCGTTCAGCACCAATCGCCGGAACGATACCACCTACAACCAGGACGCGCAGATCCTGTTCACGGCCGTTTTGTCGCCTGCCATGGTCAACACCGCGAATATCGCCATGAACCGCACCATTTACGCGCATCCCGTCGAGGGGCTCTCAACGGTGGGCCAGCTCCCCGGATTTCACGCGACGCTCCCGTACAGCGGCGCGTTATCGAGCCGGATCCCGCTCGTCACGCTATCGCAAGGTTGGTCCGCCCAAGGGATTCCCACCAACCTTCCGCGCGATGCGGGCGACCTCGACGACACCGCTTCGGACGACTGGAGCTGGCTGCGGGGCAAACACTTCCTGCAGGCCGGCGTCAATCTCGTGTTCAACACCAAGCGGCAGATTCCCTCTACCGCATCGAACGGAAATTGGACCTTTACGGGGCAGTTCACCGGTAACGCCATGGCGGATTTCCTGCTGGGCGATGCGTCGACCTTTTACCAGGTGAGCACCGTCATCCGCCCGTATATCCACGCCACCATGGTTTCGCCCTACGTGGAGGACCGGATCCAATTAACGCGCCGCTTGACCCTTACCGTCGGGACGCGCTTGAGTTTCATGCCACTCCCGCATCCGCAAACGGGCTTCGAGGCGATCTTCGATCCTTCCAAGTACGACCGCTCCAAAGCGCCCATCGTCAATAACAACGGCACCATCACACTTACGCCGAACTACGACCCGGGCAATGGCATGGCGCTTAACGGCGTAAACGGCGTGCCCAATAATTGGTCGACCCGTCATCAATGGTACTGGTCGCCCATGGTGGGCTTCGCCTGGAATATTTTTGGCGACGATAGGACTTCCCTCCGCGGCGGCTACGGCGTTACCTACACGCGCGTCTTCACCGGGCAGGACTGCTCGTATAACTGCGCCGTGAATCCTCCGGTGATTCAGTCCGTCAATCTCGTGAATCCCTTGTTCCCCAGTCCGGGTGGTTCAGGGTCGCCAACCGTCAGCGCTCCCGCCATATCCAGCGCGGACCTCGATATTCAGTCCACTCAAGTCCAGAGTTATAGTCTCAGTCTGGAACATCAATTTCGCGGCGGTTGGCTGGTCGCAATTTCAGGAGCCGGCAGCCAGGGCCGTCACTTGTCCGGGTCGTGGAATTACAATCAGCCCCTTCCGGATGCTCCCTATAATTTCAATCCGGTTATCAACGCAGGAAATGTTTTCCGTTACATTTACGGCCCTTATTATGGATATGCCGGCATCGGCACTCTGAATACCCTGGAGAACTCAAACTGGCATGCGCTCGAAGTCAGCGCGCGCCATCCGGTGGGACACAACCTGTTCGTCTCGGTCGCCTATACCTGGTCGCATGGGTTGTCGAACGAGTCGGCCATTGATGTTTACAACCCGAAAGCGTATTACGGCAGCTCCAGCTTAAACGTGCCGCAGGTATTCACGGTCAGCGCCATCTACAATCTCCCGTGGCTTCTGCACGCGACCGGCTGGAAAGGGCGCGCTCTCGGAGGATGGCAGTTCTCCAACATCACCACGGCGCGCGCCGGCTACAGCCTGACTCCCGGACTCAGCATCGCTAAACAAGGGCTCGCCGCCCGGCCCGATATCGTCGGAACATCCCTCGGCGGACCCAAGACTGTTTCCCAATGGTTTAACACGCAAGCATTCGCGGCCCCTGCGCCCGGTTATTTCGGAAACGCGGGCACGGGCATTATTTCCGGTCCCGGCATGCTGAACTTCGACATGACATTGTCGAAGGATTTCTCCGTCACCGAGAAGCAAAAGATCGAATTTCGCGCGGAGTTCTTCAACATTTTCAACCATACGAATTTCACCAGCGTGGGCACGGCCTTCGGATCGGGGAGTTTCGGCCAGTTGACCGCGGCCGCCGATCCGCGCATTGCCGAGCTGGTCTTGCGGTATCAGTTCTAGAATAGTGATTCAAAGGGAGGCCATGTGAATCGGAAATACAGTCGATGCCCGGCGCTGTTGGCGGCAGGTCTTCTCGTTCCTCTTCTATGTCCGGCGGCTTCGGGACAGAATCGGCTTTCCCGGGAAGAACAGAAGGATGGTTTTCACCTGCTTTTCAACGGAAAGAATCTGGACGGATGGCACGGCGACCCGGCGGTGTGGTCGGTCCAGGACGGCGTTATCGTCGGCAGCACCGACGGCCACCCCATCCACCACAATACGTTTTTGATTCACAGCGGAACTTATTCGAATTTTATTCTGCGGGCCGATATCAAACTGCGAAATCATAACAGCGGGATTCAGTTTCGCAGCAAGGAGCTTCCGGATTACGTCGTCACCGGCTATCAGGCGGACGCTTCCGAAGCGGGCGCTCATTCCGCCTGGGGGAATTTCTACGAGGAAAAAGGGCGCGGGCGCAACGTGATGAAAAATCCGGATGAAGGCTGGGCCATCGGCAAAACGGTGTATCGCAAGGGGGATTGGAATTCGCTTGAGATCGACGCCGAAGGGCCGCACATGCGGATCAAAGTGAATGGCACGCAGACGATTGAAGTCACCGACGACAAGGCTTCGAGCGGCGTCATCGCGTTCCAGTTGCACATGGGCCAGCCGATGAGAGTTGAATTTCGAAACATTCGAATCAAGGAACTGAAGTAGCGGATGCGGCTCATGAAGCAAAACGCGTACTCGCTTGCGTGGCTTGCAGTCGCGCTGATCGCCGGGGGAGGAGATCTCGCCGCCAGCCAGTGGCTGACCTTCGCGGGAAATCCGCAGCGGGACGCCTGGTCCCGCGACGAAACGATTCTCTCGAAAGAAAACGTCAAGTCGATGCAACTTGTCTGGAAGCTGCGCCTCAACAGTCCGCCCAGCGAGTTGACGTCGCTGACGGCGCCCATTATTGTCGAAAATGTTTTGACGGCCGAGGGCCACAAGGATTTCGTGGTCGTCGCCGGCGCCTCCGATACGTTGGATGTGATCGATGTGGATACCGGCAAATTGCGCTGGCATAAAAAGTTCACTCGCGAAGGAACCCCGCGGCAAAAACCCCGGTGGCTCTGCCCCAACGCGTTAAATGCCACTCCCGTGATTCAGATAGGAGGCGAAAATCCCAGGGATCGCACCATTCAAGTTGTATCGAGCGACGGGAAACTCCACTCGCTAAATCTTGTGAACGGTGAAGACCGGAAGCCGCCCGCAGATTTTGTTCCACCTTTCTCCAAAATCTGGAGTCTGAACCTGGCCGGCGGCGTGTTATATACAGCCACGTCCCAGGGCTGCAATGGCGCCAAGTCGGGCGTCTACGCCATGGACTTGAACAATCCGGGCCGCCCCGTCACGTTTTATCAGTCGGACACCGCTGGCGGCGGAATTTGGGGACGCGCCGGAGCCGCCGTGGGCCGCGATGGCGCCGTGTACGTCGAGACCGGCGACGGGCCCGTCGATCCGGCCCAAAACAAATATGCCGACAGCGTTCTCGCGCTCGCGCCCCGAACGCTGAAGCTGACGGACTACTATCTGCCTGAAAACTGGTCCTGGCTGAACCGTAAGGATCTGGATCTCGGCAGCATGAGTCCAGTCGTATTCCCATATAAGCAATCGGAGCTGATCGCCGGTGCCGGCAAAGAAGGCCGCGTATTTTTGTTGGACCCGAAATCGCTCGGCGGCCCCGATCATCACACACCGTTATTCAAAAGCCCGATCTATTTGAATGAGGATCTCTATTCGGGCGGCCGCGGATTCTGGGGCGCCTTCGCCTCCTGGGTGGACGACAAGAATACCCGCTGGCTGGCGGTGTCCGGATGGGGTCCGCTCAGCTCCAAAGCTCCGGCGTTCCCCCTCGCCAACGGCGCGGTTCACGGCGGCGCCATCCTGGCGTTCAAGCTGGAAGAGAATGCGGGCAAGCCCGTCCTGACGCCGGCCTGGATTTCGCGCGACATGACGGTGCCGGAGCCGCCGATTGCCGCCAACGGAATTGTCTTCGCGCTGGCCAACGGCGAAAACGTGATGCAAGCCAATGGCGAAGGCCGCCTGATGGATACCGAACAACGTTTGAAGACCGCGCCCGGCCACGCGATCCTCTACGCCTTCGACGCCGCCACCGGCAAGGAGCTTTTCTCGAGCGGCCGCACGATGCCGTCCATCGCGCATTTCAGCGGCATCGCCATTTCCAATGGGCGCGTGTATGTGACAACGTACGATTCAACGTTGTATGCGTTTGGGTTGCACGAACAATGAATTGAAAATCATGTCAAAACTCTCCGATACCACGCCTGCCGGGCCGCGCTACCGCGTTGTGGATTTCGACAAAATCCCCGGTGTGCCGTGCCCGTGCGGAACCGCGCGCCGCGCGTTTACCGATGTCCCGGACTTCCCGGCCACCGTTCACGTTACGGAAATCTCGGCGGACGCCGCGCTCCACTATCACAAGCGATTGACGGAAACCTACTTCTTCCTGGAGTGCAATCCCGGCGCGCGGATGGAGCTCGACGGCGATATCCTCGATGTCCGTCCCGGCCTGTGCATCCAGATTCCACCCGGCGTCCGCCACCGCGCCATCGGCGAGATGAAAGTGCTGATCATCGCGACGCCGAAGTTCGACCCAACGGACGAGTACGTGGTGGAGTAGCGTCGGCGCCGGCGGCGCCG
>JBDTAT010000298.1:0-4029 GCA_039924505.1 Bryobacteraceae bacterium | reverse complement strand
AGATCTTCTGCAACCGGAGCGTCCATATAGCGCGCCCCAATGGTCAAAATATTAGCGTCGTTATGCGCCCGCGTCAGGCGCACCTCATCGGCATTCACAGCCAGCGCGGCGCGAATGCCCGCGACTTTATTCGCGGCAATCGACATCCCCACGCCGGTAGAGCACACCAGAATTCCACGCTCCGCCCGGCCGCCCGCAACCTGCCGCGCCACCGCCCTGGCATAATCCGGATAGTCGGTCGATGCCGTGCTGGTCGTCCCTATATCCTCAACGTCGTGGCCCCGGCCTCGCAACCAATCGCGAAGTTCATCCTTCAAAGAAAGCCCGGCATGGTCCGCGCCGATGGCGATTCGCATGGGAAATTATCATTGTACCGGACGACCGGAACCAAATGTGCCCTATCGGTTTTCGATCAGCGCTTCGCTTGCGCCATCACCGGCGCTTCCAAAAACGACGCACGCCCAGCATCGTGATACACCGTTTGCGACGAAGCGCGGCGGATGAAATCCAACTTCGGAAAATTACTGCTGGCAATGTCCACGCGAATGCGGTGCCCGGCGGCGAACAGGTTGCCGATCGATCCAATATCGATAGTTACTTCGCGCGCTTTCGCGTTGCTCCTGAATCGCAATCTGCGCTCGCCGTCCACCAAAATCAGCGCATACCCATTGGGCGCCACATCGATCAACTTGACGATGAAATCCGCCGTTTCCGCATCGGAGGAAACCCACATCGCCACCCGGACCATCCCGGTGACCTCCGCCGCCGCCGGCAAAGGCGCGGTGGCAAAGTGCAGCACGTCGGTCCGGCCGTTCAGCGGCTTTTGATCCTGCGCGCAATTGACGCTCCAGCCGCCCGCGCCGTCCCGCCCGCCGATCGATGGAACCAGACGATCCGGATCGTGCCGGTAGTGCGACGGCTTCTCCCGACCGGGCTTACCACCGGTCAACAATCCGTTTTCATGAAAATAGAAGCGGCGCGGACGTGTGTGCGCCGGCGGCCATATCGTCAACGTATTCCATTGCCCGCCGTCGGACATTTTTTTGTTTTCTCCGCGCGCTCCGTCCCCGCCGCCCATGCGGAACACCCGCACCTTTTCCGGCCCTATCCACGTGTACGGGGCGCCTTTCAGCCAATGGCCGAACCAGTCCGCCATCAGAGCGTTTTGATCCACCGCGGCCGAAGGTCCAAAGTAGACATCGCCGCACTGGGCCGCGCCCGTGCCGTGCGGCCAAGGTCCCACCAGTAGTTTCTTTTCGCTTTTCTGGAAACGCGACAGCGCTTCGAAATTCTTCAGCACGCCCTCGATGAAGTAGTCGTACCAGCCGGTGACGAAGTAGACCGGCACGTCCTTCATCTCCTTCCAATAGCCCTCGGTGTAGAAACCGCGCTGCCTCCAATAATCGTCGAATTGCGGATGGGCCGCCCAGTCGTTGTATAGGCGCTCATACTCCGGGAAACCGCGGAAAAGCCCGGCGCGCGCCGCGGGTTCCATGCGTAGCCACGCGCCGGCGTCTTTCAGAACGATCCCGTCCATCTTGCGCGCCGCTTCCGGATGCGCGGCCGCCTGGTGGCTCGAGCGGGCGGAATTCGCCATCCAGATGGGCCAGCCGAGGTTCGGAACGCCGCCCAAATAGCCGTATTCGTCGTAAAAATTCGCTCCGCCGACCAGCGCAAACATTGCGCTCAAGTGGGGCGGACGATACATCGCGGCGCAATACTGATCCCATGCGAGATACGAAGCGCCGAAGGTGCCCACCTTCCCGTCCGACCACGGCTGCGCTGCCGCCCATTCAATGGTGTCGTATCCGTCCTTACCTTCGTTGACGAAATGGTAAAACTCGCCCGCGGAGGCAAAGCGTCCGCGCACGTCCTGGGCTACCACGGCGAAGCCGCGCTCAGCCAGATACGCCGCCTGCCCGTGAGAACCGGATTTGTTATAAGGCGTCCGTACAACCAAAACGGGGAATTTGCCGCCGGCAGTTTTATCGCCGTGCGCCGGCAGGTAGACATCGGCCGCCAGTTTTACCCCGTCGCGCATGGACACCATCTCCTGGCGCACGGTGAAGGAAGCGGACAACGGCGCCGCCACTCCCACAACCAAAACAATTAAATTCGGGGACAGGCTACGCAATCGCCAATTCAATTTGTCGATGCTTTCGGCGCGGTTGGCTCCGCGCGGTGCGCGAATACCTGGACGTTGATGTCGGCCGGTTTATCCCAACCGGCGCCATCGGCGTTGAACGAACCCTCGTACCGGCCTGCGGCATCGAACATCAGCAGCGTGCCGTCGGCGCCATCCTCGGCTGCCTCGCTCAACGATGCGTTCGATGCGTGATTGAACCACGGATATGTTTTCCCATCGCGGCCGGGAATCGCGCGGCCCATGCCCCAGGCGCCAAACCGGTGCTTCGCGCCGCCCGCGACGGCCAGATTAAGATGCTGGAAGTCAATCTGCCAGACCTTCAGGTTCGCGCCGAAATTATCGTACGGCGTCGCACCGGTCTGCGAGATCTGCACGTTCGGATTGCTCGTTTGGTCCTCCCCAGCGTCCAACAGCCCGCTCGCCACCGGCGTCAATCCGTCCTGCGAGCCGCCGAAATACAACCGGACGTCCTGATAGAAATCCCCCAGGTGCTGCGGGTCCGCGAGCGGGTTGCCCGGCACCGCCCAGGTGCGAATGCCGTCGATAACCCAGGATTCCCCCGGAGCGCCAATCGTAAAATCGTCGCCGACAAAACCGTGATCGTACCAACTCCACCGCACGTTGCTGCGGATGGCGCCCGCATCATTATTCAGGTTGGCCTGCGGCAGTCCGCGATCGACGACCAGCGCCGGCGGCGCTCCGGCTGCCCAGGCAGCGAGCGTGAAAAGTAGAGTGGAAGTTGCAAATAGATTTTTGGCCTGCATAGCGCTTTCAATTTTACCAGCGCACAGGGCGGCTGCGCGCGCGATTGTGCGCGGCCTTGTTTGACGAATTCAATTCTCTCCGCCAACCTCTTGGTCCGTGGTCCAGATGCTTCGCAAACCGAACGGCAATGGAACCGGCTTGGTAGCGTCGTAATGTTCCGGTTGCCGCGCAGCCACTACTTCAATCGCCTTCTGCGCCACATACGCCGGCAGCCGGATATTATTGAAATACGCTTTCTCAATACTGAACGTCGTCTTGCCGCCGCTGGCCTCGAACCGCGCGTCCACCCAAACAGATTTCTTGCCGTTCAACGCCGGCTTCAGCAGCATCGGAATCGTGCCCGGCTTCCAGCGCTCTATCGCGTCGAAATCCATGACGGTGAACGTCGAAATATAATTGCCGGAGAAAAACTTCATCGTCATGCTGTCCAATCCCGGCCGCGGGTGCGCATGTTGCGAGTAGACCGGATATTCGTTCACTTCCTGCTCACTGAGCTGAAAGGAAACCCTCCCCGCGGTGGCCCCGTTCTGTTGCGCCGTCTTCAGCCGCTGAAATAAATCGAGAACCTTGGCCGCCGCGGGTGGCTTCTCCGCCACGCCGGCTATCGCAGGAATCGGCAGAAGCGCGCCGTGCAAACCTGAAAGAACAACTCTTCTCACTTTTTTATCCTATCTATCCTAATCTATAGCCAGGGGGATGGCGAGGTTGTTGGCGCAACCAAGAAAATGCTATGATGCAATCACCGACGCAACTCATTCGGGGACGTAGTTCAGTTGGTTAGAACGCCGGCCTGTCACGTCGGAGGTCGCGGGTTCGAGCCCCGTCGTCCCCGCCAATTCCTTTCAATCACTTCCAAACATTCTTTTGAGTGATTTTCGCCTTGTTTTCGCGGGTGCTACAGTAGCTGCTACAGTTTTCGTTTCAATACTCTGATAGGACAAGCTCTAGGTCACTAGTGTCCGGCTAACTCTCTCTGTGTCCATGACAACTGACTGAGCAACGGGCGTTTAGGGCACTTTCTGTCTTGCCGCGATTTGAAAGTTCAGAATCCGAACCGAGGGACTGCCACGATAGGGCATGAACCTTGGACGCACCGTGTTCTCGCAGTTGATGGCCTT
>JBDTAT010000297.1:0-3743 GCA_039924505.1 Bryobacteraceae bacterium | reverse complement strand
CGCCAATTACCGCGATTTTCTTGCCCGTCGGCGGCCCCGCGAGGAAGACGTCGATGTGCGTTGGGCATGCATGCGTGCATGGCGCGGCGTAACAGAACAGGCACCGGTTCGATTCGACAATCGCCTCCTGCGCGGTAAGCGGCGGCAATTGCTCCGCCAGTGCATTAAGTGAATATGGAGACATTGCGATTCCGCATCAGCATCACGTACACCGCGCCGGATACCGCGAAACCGACGAACCACGCATAATCGTAGAGCCAGCGCATCCCCGGAACCACAATCCCCATCAGCGCCACGACAATTCCAAGCGCCAGACTAATCAGAGCGCGCGGGTTCACTCCGTTGCGATATTCGTAAGCGCCGCCGCGTTCATATAGATCGGCCACTTGGAGCGTTGTTCCCCGGACCACAAAATAATCCGCGATCATGATGCCCGCCACCGGGCCCAATAGGCCAGAGTAGCCTATCAGCCATCCGAAAATATACGATCCGAAATCGCTGAGCAGCTTCCACGGCATCATCAAGACGCCAATCACGCCCGTGATCATGCCGCCCGTCCGGAACGAGATGCGCCGCGGGTTCAGATTCGAGAAATCGTTCGAGGGAGAGACCACGTTGGCCGCCACATTGGTGTTCAGCGTTGCGAGCGCGATCGCGATCAGCGCGACGAAAGCGGCCACGGGTTGATGAAAACGCCCGATCAGCGCCACCGGGTCCCAAATCGCCTCTCCAAACAAAATTACCGACGCGGAAGTCACGGCAACGCCGATGAAAGAGTACAGAGTCATCGCGGTTGGCAGCCCCAGGGCCTGGCCGATCACCTGCGCCCGCTGGCTTTTCGCGAAACGCGTGAAGTCCGGAATGTTGAGCGCCACCGTCGCCCAGAAGCCAACCATGGCCGTCAGCGATGGAACGAAGAAGCGAAAAAATGCTCCAGCGGTTTGAAACTTACTCTTGGCGCTCAAGACCGGGCCGAGTCCGCCGGCTTTCGATGTAATCCACCAGAGCAGCAGCAGCCCCACCCCCAGCATAAAAGGCGCGCCGATACCTTCGAGAACGCGAATCGTCTCAATGCCGCGCCAGATGACGGCCATGTTCAGCAGCCAGAAGAAAAAGAAACAGACCCATACGGAGCCTGGCAGTGATCCCATCGATGGCCAGACGATCGCCAGCAGCGAATGGATTGCCTGGCCGCCGATCCACGCCTGAATGCCGAACCATCCGCATGCCACAAACGCGCGGAGGATGGCGGGCAGGTTTGCGCCGCGCACGCCAAACGATGCGCGCACCAGAACGGGAAATGGAATACCGTACTTCGCTCCCGCGTGCGCATTGAGCAGCATCGGCACAAGCACAATCAGGTTGCCCAGCAGGATCGTGCAGATCGCCTGCCACCAACTCATCCCGCCCGCGATCAGTCCCGACGCGAGCATATAGGTTGGAATGCAGACGCTCATGGCAACCCAGAGCGATGCGTAGCTGTAAATGCCCCAGGTGCGGCGCTCCGGGGGCACTGGCGCAAGATTCTCGTTGAACAACGATGGGTCGACCGGCGGCGTAGGCACTTAGGATAGCAATCCGTCTTCACGCAGTATAATGAGCATCGTTTCTTTCTCGAATAAAGCGCTCGAATGAAAAGGATAGTGCCATGAAACTTTTTCGGAAAACGACATTCTGGCTGTCCGCGTCCCTGTGTCTGGCGCTCGGCGTCGCCGTAACGACGGCGCAATCGCCGAAGCCCAAGCGGATCAATCGGGCGATCGAACTATTAGCCCAGGGCCAGCCCATCTACTACACCGGTTCGCACTCCGGGACCACCGGGACTTTCGAACAGGGCGTGAAAGATGCCCAGACTTACGCCGACTACATCAGCTACGACATGGAACACGCTCCGTTCGATGTCAAAGGCCTTTCCGAATACATGAAAGGTCTGGTGAAGGGCGGCCCCACCAGGAGCGGGCATCGCACGCCGGCCGTCATTGTCAACGTGCCGGTTAACGGTTTGGATGAAGCCTCGGTGCGCGCCAATGCCTGGATGTTCAACCAGGTACTCGCCACCGGCGTACACGGCGTTCTTCTAACTCATGCGGACGACCCGGGCGCGGTCCGGGCTTTCGTCGAAGCCGTACGATTTCCCATTCACAAACAGGGTGTCGGCGAGGACGGTCTCACGGAAGGGCGCAGGGGGATTCACGGCGTGCCGACTGCCGCCGAAATCTGGGGGATTTCCCAGGACGAGTACCTTCAGAAGGCCGACGCCTGGCCGCTCAACCCGAACGGCGAACTGCTGCTTGGCCTCAAATTAGAGGATAAGTACGCTGTCGCCAACGCGCAAGCCAACTTAAAAGTCCCCGGCATCGCATTCGCGGAGTGGGGGCCCGGCGACATGGCGCTGTCGCTCGGCGTCACCGGCGCGGGCAGGAACTCGGTGAACGATCCTCGCATGAAGGACGCGCGCGCCAGTATTCTCGCGGCCTGCAAAGCCAATCATAAATTTTTCCTGAATACGATGACTCCCACCGACGTCGTGGAGATGATCAAGGAAGGCGTCATGATCGGGCCGGCGAGTCCCCAAGCCGCCGAGATCGGCCGCAAGTACACGAAGCGGCAGATGCCATGGTGAAAATACTGGTGCTTTGCCTCTTAGCCGCGGCATTGGCTAGTGCGGAGGATAAAGCCAACACTCTGACGTGGGCTGAAAAAGCGAAGGGCTGGCGGCTCCTGTTCGACGGGAAGTCTTTGGAAGGATGGGAAGCGCGTCCAACCTCTTCGCCCACTGCCAAAGGCGATTGGACGGTCGAAGACGGCGCCATCATGTGTCCCGGCACCGCACCCGGATGGTTGAGCAGCACGGGCACGTTTCGGAGTTTTCACTTGAAACTTCAATTTCGCGGCGCGGAGAAAGTGAATAGCGGCGTGTTTCTGAGGTCCCAGGCGCAGGGCCAGCCTCATGTTACCGGCTACGAACTGCAGATTTGGGATTATCAACCGGCCGGCTACAACACGGGCAGCCTGGTTGGAACGGCCAAAGCCGCGCCCGTGAAAATCATACCGGATAAGTGGAATAACTACGACATTACGGCAGACGGCGCTACCTACCGGATCGTTCTTAACGGCGCGACTTTGCTCGACATTCACGATACGAAGCACTTTAGTGGGTTGATTGGCTTCCAATGTCAGGTTGGTAACAAGATCGAGTTCCGGAACATCCGCTTATTGCCCATCCGCCACTAAGCTCCTTACACGAGCAATATCGAAGATTGCTCGCCGATGGCATCGTCCCTTTCTGGCTCCGCTATGGCATGGACAAGGAGCATGGCGGAGTGCTGTCCTGCATGAGGGAAGACGGGACCGGAATCAGCGGAGACAAATACACCTGGTCGCAAGCGCGTTTTGTATGGACAATGTCGGCGCTGTTCAACCGTTTCGAACCGCGGCCGGAATTTCTCGAAGCGGCTCGGAAGACGATCGGGTTTCTTCTCGCTCACGCCCGAAACGAAGCGGGATGGCTGGTCTATCGCACCACGCGCGAAGGCGTTCCCTTAGAAGGCGCGACGAGTATTTATTCCGATTGCTTCCTGGTTTATGGATTGAGCGAATACTGCCGCGCGGTTCCGGAGAGCGGATGGATCGGGCTCGCGGTGGAAACATTTTGGAGGATCGCGAACCGTGTCGAAGACCCCGGCTTCCGCGAGACCGCGCCCTATACTCTCTTGCCCGGACGCAAGATCCACGGTATTCCG
>JBDTAT010000296.1:0-2723 GCA_039924505.1 Bryobacteraceae bacterium | reverse complement strand
TCGCCCCCCAGTCCGATGGCGCGTCCCAGCACGCCGGGATCGGCGCCGAACCGCCTGCGCCACAAGCTGTCGCTCAGGATCGCAACTTTCGCTCCCACCCGCTCTTCTTCCGTAAGGAAGCCGCGCCCCGGTTCCGGAGAGACGCCCAGGACGCGGAAGAAATCGCCCGTGACGGCGATGCCAGGCACACGTTCGGGCATCGTGGTTCCGGTGAGAGTAAAGCCGGCGCCGAGCGAGGTGCAGGCGGCCACGTGCTCGAAGGAATGGTTGTGGTCTCTCCAATAAGAAAACATGAAAGCCGTGACGGCATTTCCCGCGCCGTTCGGATAGATCTTGTGGAGCACTGTCAACCGCTCCGGGGAAGGGTAGGGAAGCGGCCGCAGCAGCGCCGCGTTGACTACGCTGAAAATGGCTGTCGTAGCGCCGATGCCGAGCGCCAGCGCTAGAATCGCAACGGCCCCGAATGCCGGATTCTTTACGAGCGTGCGCACGGCGTACCGCGCATCCTGTATCAACGTTCGCATTGTTCCTTGGGACGAAATTCTGCAGCCAAACGTTCACGCCATATTCGCGTGGTGGTTTACCGGGCCGTTGCCGCCGCCCAGCCCCGGATTGGTCCGGATCGCTTCGGTGATGAAACGTTTCGCGCGCGCGACAGCGTCAAGCAACGGAGTTCCTTTAGCCAGTTCCGCGGTTATGGCCGCCGAGTACGTGCAGCCGGTTCCATGCGTGTGCGGCGTCGCAAAGCGCGCAGCGGAAAATTCGTGCCAGCCGCCATCCACATAAAGTATATCGACCGCATCGCCGGCCAGGTGCCCGCCTTTCACCAGCACGGCGCGCGGGCCCAGTGCGGCGATCCGGCGCGCGGCCTCGCGCATGTGCGGGACCGTCGAAACCTCCATGCCCGCCAGCGCCGCGGCTTCCGCCAGATTGGGCGTCACCAGATACGCCAATGGCAGCAGACGCGTTTCGAGCGCGCGGCCGCCGTCGCCGGAGATCAACTCCGCACCGTGTTTACCGGACATCACCGGATCCACCACCAGCGGAAAATCGAAGCCGCGCGCGGCGTTTCCGACCGCCTCGACAATCGCCGGATCGCCCAGTGCGCCGGTCTTCGCGGCCTGGGGTCGAATATCCTCCACCACGGCGCTAATTTGCTCGAGCACGAGATCGGCCGGCAGGCAATGGACCCGATCCGCACGCTGCGTGTTCTGTACGGTGACCAGCGTGACGACCGCTTCGCCGTAGACACCGAACTGGTGAAATGTTTTCAGGTCGGCCTGAAGGCCGGCTCCGCCGCTAGGATCGGAGCCGGCAATGGTAAGCGCGACGGGCTGCATGGCGCATTATCCTTAAAAATGCAATCGGACTTAAAAAAGCAATCGCAGAGCGAACTGCAATTGACGGGAATTGACCGCAGTGGCGCCAATGACGCCGTAATCGCCAGTGGCGACGCCAATAACCGGCGGAACAAGTGGAAATTCAAGATAGTTTTCGCTTACGATTCGATCCAAGCTACCATATCGAAGCCGGGATAAGCGAGAGCGGCTGCGCGCCAAGCTGATGCACCCGGCGGCGCTTCTTTTCTTTCAGAATATCTCTCACGCCAATGGAAGGCAGGTCGCCGCCGGGCCGCTCAAGAATCTCGAATTTAATCCCCGCGCCGCGGCGAGCGTTCCAGTCCGCTTGGAGCACCCTAATTGCGTAGTATCCCTTTTGCGAAAAGAACCGGACGCCGCTTTGCGACGCCTCCAGATTCCGGGACGAATCGACTCCGATGCGGCCGGAGGCCGTCAATCGCACCGCGAAGACGCCTTGACGGCTTCTTTTCGGCCGGCTTGTCACTGGTGGCTCCTGGATTCATTTTCGCGCGGCAGGCAGGAGATCAGTTTGCTGTAGATTGGATTCGCGCGCCGGGCGGCGCCCAACGTTCCCAACTGCCTTTGCGCCGGAACGAAAGACGCAATCCGATACGCGATTGCGGGGGTGAACGCAACCACCTCGGATCGCGAGTCCCGGTTTGCTTGACGCACCTCGCTTTCATCGGCGACTTCGTGCGGCTCATCGGGAGCTTCTCGTCATCGGACATGTCCTGTTCGAAGGATGGAAACGGCGGCAGCCGGCTAATTGTTTTTGGCGGTCATCTGATCGGTCGAGCGTTTTATAACCAGGAGGGCCACCGTGACGATGATGTAGCGTCCGGCAGACGGGGTTCCCGGCACAAACAGACACACCAGCGTGAGGCCGACGGAAACGTAGTAGAGCAGGCTGACTACTTTCGCGAGCGTTTCACCGATGCCGGGAGCGCCCTCGACCTGCTTGGCCGGTGTGCCGCAGCCCACGCAGAAGGTTTCCTCCTTGGTCAGCAGGTTGTTGCAGTTCATACACCGGGTCATGGGCGGAGATCTAACCTCAGTCTAGGATCCAGCGCCCGATGCCGCAATGAGCGGTTCACCTTAAATAAAGTTGAATTCCACCGGCGCCGCCGAGGGCTGGGGATATCGGCTGGTGGTAGAAACCGCTCCATAACCGTCGCGGCCGGGAATGCGGTGTTAGGGGTAAACCGGGGTTATTTTCATGCCGTTTTTGAGCGGGCGTTCGGTGGGCAACACAACCGGGTCGCCTTCCTGGAGGCCCTCGATCTGGCTGCGGGTGGTGCTGGAGACGCCGAGTTTTACAACCCGCCAGTAGATGCGCTCGCCGCGCAGCACGTAGACGCCATT
>JBDTAT010000295.1:0-7468 GCA_039924505.1 Bryobacteraceae bacterium | reverse complement strand
CTGCGGATGGGGCAGAAAGGAATCGTCACCACGGATGCGTATCCGGACCGCAAGTACGCGGGCGTAATAGACGAACTTTCTCCGGAAGCCAATCGGCAGAAGGCAACGGTGCAGGTGAAAGTGAAGGTGCTCGATCCCGATGACTACTTGCGGCCGGAAATGAACGCAAGCGTGGCGTTTTTTTCGGGTCAAAAGAAGACAGCGGACGCGCCGTCAAAACCGGCGGTCGTAGTGCCGGCGTCGGCGGTACGGGATGGCGGTGTGTTCGTGGTGGTGGATGGCAAGGCGGTGCGGCGCGCGGTGAAAACCGGAAGCGCGCTGGCGCAAGGGATTCGCATTGAGGACGGATTGACCGGCGGCGAAGATATCGTGGTGAATCCGCCCGTGGATTTGAAGTCCGGGGATAAGGTTCAGAACAAGAAGAGCTGACGGGGGATCGACATGAGCGAAGTAGTCATCGAAACGAGAAAGCTGACAAAGGAATACCGGCGCGACGAGTTCCACGTGGTGGCGTTAAAGGACGCGGACCTAACGGTGGAGAAGGGCGATTTTGTGGCGCTGATGGGGCCGTCGGGGTCTGGGAAATCGACGCTGCTGCACTTAATTGCCGCGATGGACCGGCCGAGCGCCGGAGATATTCTGGTGCTGGGGGAGGATCTGCGCGCGCTCAGCGACCGCGAGATCGCGCACTGGCGGAACGCGCACATCGGATTCATTTTTCAATCGTTCAATTTGATTCCGGTGCTGACGGCGCTGGAAAACGTCGAGCTGCCGTTGAAATTGACGTCGCTGAAGACCAAGGAGCGGTTTGAGCACGCCGAGACGGCGTTGAAATTGGTGGGTCTCGGCGACCGCATGGGACACTCGCCGCGGCAACTCTCGGGCGGCCAGGAGCAACGGGTGGCGATTGCGCGCGCCATTGTGACAGACCCGGATCTGATTCTGGCGGATGAACCGACGGGCAATCTGGACGCGGCGTCGGCGGACGAAGTGCTGACGCTGCTTTCGCGGTTGAACAAAGAATTCGGCAAGACAATTGTGATGGTGACGCACGATCCGCACGCGGCGCGCTTCGCCAGCAAAGTACGGCATTTGGACAAAGGCGAACTGCTGCCGGAAGGCCAGACGCCGGCCGATTGGGCGATGCAGGCCCGAGGCTAGGTCTTCGACCGCGAGACGATTGCCTCTCGATCGGCAACCGCTCCCTCATGGTCGCGGCTCGGAAAGAGGGAGTGGTTGGACAGGTAATTTCGCAACGAGCGGTTAGTGGCGGAAGTGGCGGATGCCGGTGAACACCATTGCAATTCCGAGATGGTTGGCGGCGGCTATCACATCCGGATCGCGTACCGAGCCGCCGGGTTGAATGACGGCGGTAATGCCGTGTTTAACGGCTTCCTCCACGCCATCCGGGAACGGGAAATACGCGTCCGAGGACAGAACGGCGCCGGTTAGCGGCAGAACGGCCTTCATCGCGCCGACCTTCACGGCATCGACGCGGCTGGTTTGGCCGGCGCCGACGCTGATGGTTTGCCCCGCGCGCGCGTAGACGATGGCATTCGATTTTACGTGCTTTGAAATCTTCCAGGCGAACAGCAGACCCTCCCATTCCTCGTCACTGGGAGCGCGCTGCGTTTTTACTTCGATCGCGGAGCGCTCGAGTTTGTGGAGATCCGGCGATTGCGCGAGATACCCGCCGCCGATGGATTTGACGACCAGCGAATCGGGCGCGGGCGCGACGGTGAGGACGCGCAGATTCTTCTTGGTAGCGAATAGCGCCAGCGCCTCCGGGGAATAACCGGGCGCGGCGATGGCCTCCGTAAATATCTTGACGACTTCGCGCGCGGTTTCTTCATTCACGGTACGGTTGAACGCGAGCACACCGCCGAAAGCGGAAATGGGATCGGCTTCAAGCGCCTTGCGATAGCTCCCGGCCAGAGTCGCGCCCTCGGCGCATCCGCACGGATTGGTGTGCTTGATGATGGCGGAGGCCGGCCGGTCGAATTCCTGAATGAGCTGCCAGGCCGCGTCGAGATCCACCAGATTGTTGTAGGAGAGTTCCTTGCCTTGCAACTGGTGTGCGGAGGCGACCCCGCCGGAGTTCGTCGAATACAGCGCGGCCTCCTGATGCGGATTTTCGCCGTAGCGCAAACCTAGCGCGCGCGCCGCGCGGATGTCGAGAATATGCGGCAGTGCGGGCTGGCTGTCTTCGAATTTGCCGTTGGTAACGCCGATGCGAGAGAGACGCGCGCTGATCGCGCGGTCATACCCGGCGGTTGCGGAGAACGCTGCCTGTGCCAGACGCCAGTGGGTGGCAAGTGAAAGCGCGGCGTCCGACGCGCGAAGCTCGTCGAGCAGGGTAGCGTAATCGGACGGCGAAACGACGACCGCAACATCCTGATAATTTTTTGCGGCGGCGCGGATCATGGTGGGACCGCCGATGTCGATGTTTTCAATCAACTCCGGAACGGTGGCGTGGGGATCGGCGGCGATCTTCTCGAACTGATAGAGGTTAACCACCACCATGTCGATCAGCGGGATGTCGTGCGCGGCCAGGGCGCGCAAATGCACCGGGTTGGACCGCACGGCGAGAATGCCGGCCGCGACGCGCGGATGGATGGTCTTCACGCGGCCGTCGAGCATTTCGGGAAATCCGGTAAGATCGGCGACCTCGCGCACCGGCAGACCGGCCGAGGCGAGAGCGCGGGCGGTGCCCCCGGTGGAAATGAGTTCCACGCCCAATTGGATGAGGCCGCGGGCAAATTCCACGATGCCGGCTTTGTCGGTGACGCTCAGCAGAGCGCGCTGAATTTTGGACATGAAGCTTTATTTTTACATACCCTGGACAGGCCGCCGCGGCGTTTCACCGAAGACCACTCGTTACAATATAGACGTGCCTTACAGCGTGACGTTGATTCCGGGAGATGGGATTGGGCCGGAGGTGGCCGCGGCCGCCGCCCGGGTGGTGGATGCGACCGGCGTCTCGATTGAGTGGGAGCGGGTGGATCTGAACGCGGACGCGATCGCCAAAGCCGGCACTTCGCTGCCCGCGCCCGTGCTGGAATCGCTGGAGCGGACCCGCGTAGGACTGAAAGGACCGGTGGCAACGCCGATTGGATCCGGCTTTCACAGCGTGAATGTTGCGCTGCGGAAGAAACTCGATCTGTTCGCCAACGTGCGGCCGGTGCGCTCGCTGCCGGGAGTGAAGACGCGATTCGACGACGTGAAGATCGACATGGTGATCTTCCGCGAGAATACGGAAGACCTGTATTCGGGCTTGGAGCACGAGGTGGTCACCGACGTTGTGACCAGCTTGAAAGTAATTACTCGCGTGGCGTCGATACGAATCGCCAACTACGCGTTTGAATTCGCGCGGCTGACCGGACGCAAGAAGGTGGCGGCCGTCCACAAGGCGAATATTATGAAGCTTGCCGACGGCCTGTTCCTGCGCTGCTGCCGGGAAGTGGCGGTTAAGTTTCCCGAGATGGAATACCGGGAGCTGATTGTCGACAATGCCTCCATGCAACTGGTGATGCGGCCGGAAACGTTCGACATCCTGCTGCTACCGAATCTGTACGGGGATATTATTTCGGACCTGGCCGCCGGATTGGTGGGTGGCCTGGGCGTGGTGCCGGGCGCGAACATGGGCGGGAATCACGCGGTGTTTGAAGCGGTCCACGGCAGCGCGCCCGACATTGCGGGGAAAGGTATTGCGAATCCAACAGCGCTGATATTGTCGGCCGTGATGATGCTGATTCATCTGAACGAGCGCGCGGCGGCCGGCCGGTTGCAAACGGCGATTGAAAGGGTTTATGCGGACGGAAAGCATCTTACTCCCGACGTCGGCGGAACGGCAGGGACCCGCGAGTTTACGGACGCGGTGATCGCGGCGGTGAAGGCATAAACCGGGGACACTGCATCGGACGCTTGCCCGCAATGTCCCCGAGGTATTTTGAGGAACACGCGCAAAACGGAGTGCGGCGCAAAGCAGATCCGTCCCCGTTCAGGGGGTGTGCGCCGCACCCTTTGCGCTTTTTTAGAGACCCTTTTTGGCCAGGTACAGGGCGAGGTCGACAATGCGGCAGGAATAGCCCCACTCGTTGTCGTACCAGGAGACCACTTTCACCATGTTGCCATCCAACACTTTGGTCAACTGCGCGTCCAGGATGGAGCTGTTCGAGTTGTGCATCATGTCGCTCGACACAACCGGATCTTCCGTGTAGGCGAGGATGCCCTTCATCGATCCCTCAGCGGCTTTCTTCAACTCGGCGTTGACTTCCGCCGTTGTTGTCGGGCGGGACGTGATGGCGACAAAATCGACCACCGATACGTTAGGGGTTGGCACGCGCATGGCATAGCCGTCCAGCTTGCCCTTCAGTTGCGGCATCACCAAGCCGATCGCCTTGGCGGCGCCGGTGGTGGTGGGGATCATATTGATGGCAGCGGCGCGCGCGCGGCGCAGATCCTTGTGCGGGAAATCCAGCACAGGCTGATCGTTGGTGTAACTGTGGATGGTCGTCATCGAGCCCTTCTCGATGCCGAACTTATCAAACAGCACTTTGACGACAGGGCCAAGGCAGTTTGTGGTGCAGGACGCGTTTGATACCACGTTGTGCTTCGCCGGATCGTACATGTTTTCATTAACGCCCAGCACGATGGTGACGTCTTCATTTTTGGCGGGCGCGGAAATGATAACCTTCTTCACCGTGCCATGAATGTGCTTGGCGGCGTCCTTCGCGTCGGTGAAGCGGCCGGTGGATTCAATCACAATCTGAGCGCCGACCGAGGACCAGTCGATGTCAGCCGGGTCCTTCGTGGCAAAAATCTTAATTCGCTTGCCGTCCACGACGAGGACATCGCCATCCACGGTGACGGAGCCGCCCAAGGGTCCAAGCGTCGAGTCGTATTTCAACAGATGCGCCAGCGTCGGCGTGTCCGTCAGATCGTTGGCCGCGACGAATTCTATCTCCGGGTTGGGAAGACCCGCGCGGAACACATTTCTTCCAATACGGCCGAAGCCGTTGATGCCTACTTTGATTGCCATAACTTACTATTCTAGCGTGGCGGGTGCGGGTTTTGCCGCGGAACTACCGTTCGGATGGCGTATCGGCGGGTCCGGCGACAGAGCCGCCCAAGCCGGCGAAATCGTCCTTCACCTTGATGACCTTGGAACCTTCAAACGTAACGAACGTAATTTTCCCCGGCGGCTGGCCGTAGATCCAATCCTCAGTCTCATCGCCGTCCTTGGTTTCCTCGCGAATTTTGCGGACCGGTTTGCCCAGCGCGAGCAACACCTCGTCGCGATTCATGCCGACGATGGCGCGGTTTTCCTTCACGGCTTTTTGGACCGCCGGGGACAGGGAGGCGGCGTAGGTTTCCGTCGGGCTGTGTTTGTCGAAATCGAGGATAGGCGCGAGCAGCTTCTTGATTTCAGCGGCGGTGAGTTCGGGAACCGGGCCGGGAAAATCGAGCGCGATCAATGTGCCGCCGGGCGATGCGGTGCTCTGATTTCTACCGACGGGAGTCATGCCGCCGCCCATCCCCACCTCAATGTTTTGATACCACTTGGCGCCGCCCTTCAGGCCGTGATTGATCTCCAGCAGAATACGGTTTTTTTCGATTGCGACTTTGGTGATCTGGACTTGATCGCCCGTGCGCGCGGCGGGTCCGAACTGCTGCGCGGCGCTGTTCCACTCGGATTTATCGTAGTTTCCGGCGCTCTCGAAATTGAGGGGCTTTTTCGATCGCGGCAGCAGAATCCTGGATGTGGCGAACTCGGAATCGAGGCCGCGGATAATCTCGATGCGGTCGTCCAGCGTGAGTTTATTGGAGCCGGCGCGCAGGGCGGAGCCGGCGAGACAGGTGGTTAAAAGCGCAAAGGGTGCGGCGCGCACCAAAAAGCCAGCCAGGAATTGTTTCGCGCCGCATTCCGTTTTGCGCGACTTCATGGAAAGCACACGGGGAGAAATGGCGACTGGCATATCAATTTTCCGGTTGCTTGCGCGTCTCCGGTTGCTTGCGCGCCTCCGGTTGCAAACGCGCGAGCAGCAGTGGTTGGGCCTGAACGGGAGCGCGGTGGAGGCAGAAGAACAATGCGGCGATGACGACCGACGTTAGCAGGCCGCCTTCCGGCCCGTACGCGCCGCCGCTCCAGAGATCGCCTACTTTCCAGCGCACGGTTACCCCCGTGATTCCCATTGTAAGCCCGCTGAGATTCTCTCCGAACAGCGGCAGCGTCCAGTTCCAGCCGAAATGGAGACCAATGGGAAGCCAAAGATCGCCGGAACGAAGGACGGCGTATCCAAGCAGAATCCCCCACAGCATGGTGTTGACGATGCCGAGCGTAGTGACGTTTTGATTGGCGAGATGGGCGATGCCGAAGAGGACGCCGAACGGCAGGATGGTGGCGAACGGACCGAGCACGCCGAGCAGAAGCTGAAAGGCATAGCCGCGGAAGAGCATCTCCTCGCCAACCGCGCCCAGCAGCAGGACGATGGAAACGAAAATGAGACTGGGCCATTGGAACAGGGCATTCGGAGCCCGGACCAGATCGGCGGCGCGCGCTGCGATAGGCGCAAGTGTCACCAGCAACCCTCCGGCGAGGCCGCAGGCGGCGCCGATCAGTAGATTGCGGCGGGAGGCGGCGGTCCATGCGAGGCCGATTGCGGAGAGGCGGCTCTGTTCCCAGATGCGGAGCGCGATGCTGTTGGCAACGGCCGCGGATACGAAAACGCTGAGCGCGGCAGTAACCAGATAACCGGCGATGGGAAGCATCAACGCGGGGAAGATGGTCATCCCCGCGATGGCCAGGAAAACATACACAACGACGCGGAGCAGGACTGCCAGTTTGTCGATCTTCGGACCGGCCGGTGCGCTCATTTGGTTGAACGCGGCGCGGTGACATGAACGCGAACGCCGCGCGTGGCGACGCGCACGTCGAGCACGGTGGCGCCTTCGCGCGCAATCGCGGCCGAGACTTTCCGCTTGGCGTCCGGCTCAACCAGAAAGAGAACGCAGCCGCCGCCGCCCGCGCCGCAGACCTTGGCTCCGGTGGATCCGGCGCGCCGGGTGACCGCAATCAGACGGTCGATCAGCGGGGTTGAAATGCCCGGGGCATTCTTGCGCCGGTGCGACCACTCCTCGCGGAGCAGCCGCGCGGCCTCAATCCAGTTGGCGGTCTCGAGCGCCCCGCGCATGCCGTTGGCGATGGCGGCGATGCGATCGAAGTTGCGATGGACGTGCCTGTCCCCGTCGATGTGGGCCTTGGTGACCTCCCAATTGTTGATGCCTGAATTGCGCGGGACGCCGGTGTACGCCAGGACGATGCGCCGATTGAGATCCTCCGGATCGACTGGCAGTGCGACGCGGCGGATGCCGGCGGCCCCAAGTTCGATGGCGCTGACGCCGCCGTACATCGCCGGATAGTAATCCTGCGCGCCGGTGGGAACGCGAATGATCTGCGCCTCGATAT
>JBDTAT010000294.1:0-2589 GCA_039924505.1 Bryobacteraceae bacterium | reverse complement strand
ATTCACCGGGCTCAACTGTTGGCCAAAGACGGTGATCAATCCGCCTGGCGCCACGGGCTGCGTGCCATCGGCCGCGTTCACGACCTGGCTGATTTGAGGCGGCGCGACCGCGGCGTCGAACGTCCATGGCAGCACGGTGAGGCCGGAGACGGTCAGATCGATCAGAGCGTTACGGTTGTAGAGCGGAGCCAGCGTCCGGGTGAACGCCGAACCAACGGCGGCTGGCAGCAGAGGCGCTTCCGTGATGCGAGTGGCGCCGCTAGCCACACCGTGCGCCAAGTCGACGCGTTCAATAATTCCCGGGCTTCCCGCATCCGGCGCCGTCGTGCGGAGGCCGGCCTGATCGACAAACGCAAAGCCGGATGGACCGCCCGTCCCCGATTCCAGCGTCCCAACCGAAACCAGCGAGGAGTTAAGCAGATGGTTGCCTGCTACATACTGATTGAAGCTGGAAGCGGCGTAGGCTCCCCCCAGCGCGGTGAAATCCTTGCGCGAGATGGTGAAGGTATTGGCGTTGGCGTCATAGAGCAGCACCGTACCGTCCGCTTCGACAGCCAGGATGGAACTTCCGTTGCCAGAGGCGGTCAACTTCGTATCGATGTTGATGCTGTTCGTGAAAACGCCGAGCGACGGTAATTGCGTGGCCGAGCGTGAGTTGAAGTCCACGCGGTCGATCGTGTGGATCGGTCCGGCAACCTGGCAGGCCGCCAGCAGCGCTCCCGCCGAGGCGGCGATAGATTTCGGATAATGTCCGCCCGGCATGTAGATTGGCGGCATCGGCTGTAACGTATCCAGGTCGAAGACCGGAATGATCTGCGAATCGTTGCTTCCGACCAGCAGGTAGCGTTGATCGAAGGTGATCGCCAGTTGCGTCGGCGTGTTGGTGGTGCGCAGTGTTGCGATCTGTGTATAGTTGGCCCCGTCGAACACCAGCACCTGGTTCTTATCCTGGCGCAGAACGTAGAAATGATTCCGGACGGGATCGGCAAGAATATCCACCAGCTTGCCTGGAATATCGATCACGGCGCCCCGCTGATCGGGATCGTGCAGGTTGACCAACACCCGTACGGGAGCCGGCAGATTAACCGCGGCGCCGGAGGAGATGGCGATGGCAGCCGCGACCGTGCCCTTCTGATTTTGAAATGCGTTTGGATCCACGGAGATCTGAACCGTGGCCGGTGTTACGCCCGTGGAAGGCGAGATACTGATGCCCGCTGTCGTCGTCGAGAGCGCGAAAGGCGTGTTCCCGCCGCCCGGATCGGTAATGGTGATCTGTTGCGAGGCAACGTTACGATTGCAGGAATTGCTGCTGAATACGACGTCCTCCTGCGAGGCGGCGAGGCGAGGCGCCTGCGCCAGCGCTCCCACTGGCAGCACCATCACACCGCTATCGGAGACCGAGTACATCGTATTGGCATTGCTCGTCAGGACGCTCTTGCCCGCCAGATTCTCCGGCAATTGGAGTTGCTGCTCCACTTCCAGGTTGTCGGCATCGACAATCTGGAGAATTGGAGGAGGCGCGGCGGCGGCGGTTGAGCCAGATCCGGATCCAGTTCCAGTACCCGCCCCGCTTCCGCTTCCGCCAGCCCCGCTGCTGGTCGCAACGGCTGGCGGAATCTGCGCATAGATCAGGCCGCGGCTGGAATCGAAAGCGTCGCTTCCGACATTCAGAAGACCGGCGGGATTGGGAAACTCGGAGATAAGATGCCCCTGCGGGTCGTTCAGCGCCCAGCCGGAAACGTAAGCGCTGCCGTCGCGGTTCACGCTGACGACGCGTGGACCTTGCGGCGGACTGGAAACATATCCGATTACGTTCAACTGCTGGGAAGTGACGTCGTAGCTGAACTGAAACGTGTCGGTAAGACCGTACATTTTCAATCCATCGGCCGATACGCCGACCGAAGCCGCGACGATATTGGGCGGGAACGTCGCCGCGGGCTGTGGCAGCGTCTTGGCCGTCAGCCCGCTAACCGTCGCCAGCGTCTGCATGGTCCCGGACACCGGATCGAAGAGGATAAATTCCGTCGTCGTCGCGATCAGCGCGCGGTTGTCGATTCCGAACGCGACCCCCAGCGGCGGATTGCCGAGAGCGAAGGTCTGCTGGCTATTCGACGTCAGGTCGATGACGGTCAAAGCGTTGGTCGAGGATGCCGGCGGCGCAAAGTTGCCGTAGTGGCCCACGACCAGATAGTGGCCGTCCGGCGACATCGATAACGTGCTCGGTTGCGAAGCCACGTTAATGGATGTCTGGATCGCATTATTTCCGAGCGACATCACGTCGATCCGGTTGGCGGTGTAATTGGCGATATACAACACGCCGCGCGCCTCATCGAGCGCCAGATCGGACGCGTGCCCTCCGATTGACACCACGGTTCCGAATGTCCCCGCCAGGGAAACCCCGCCGAGACATCCAGTTAAAACCAACATCGACAACCAAGACTTACGTCGCATAGGTGACTCCACACTGCAATTTTTTAATCCAGACTGCATTTCGTTTTTATCCACTCGCACACCGCCGGATATACGCGAAGCCAACTTATCTGTATCCGGGCGGCGCGCCGCGCCCAACGCCCGGGCGACCAAGCCGGC
>JBDTAT010000293.1:0-3975 GCA_039924505.1 Bryobacteraceae bacterium | reverse complement strand
GCACATGCCGGGGTTGCCGCACATGCCGCTTGGGCAGCTAGGCGCCTCGGCGGGCGAACCGCTCGCATGCGCGGCGAAGGTCGAATACTCCTGGTTCAAACGCTTGCCGCCGCACGACGGGCAACCTAGCTCGGCCGTCTCCGAACCGCCCCGCACCAGCTTCTCAAACTTGGTTCCGCAGCCTTCGCATTTATATTCGTAGATAGGCATTATTACTCCAGATTACTCCAGCAGTAAACTACAGATTCTATCGGTCACGCCGCGAATCTCGGAGGAGGTGCCGTTGAAATTGTTCGCCAGGATCGAAAACACCAGCACCCGGCCGTCGCGCCGCGTGAGATAACCGGAAAGGGCGCTGACGTGCGTCAAGCTGCCGGTTTTCGCCTGAATCCGTCCGCGGACTCGCTTTCCGTTGAACCGGGCGCTTAACGTGCCATCGACGCCGCCGATCGCAAATACGCTCATCCAGTTCTCCCGCAGCTCTCCCAAGCCCATGTACCGCAGCAGGGACACAATGGCCTCCGGCGTTACGATGTTGAGGCGCGACAGCCCAGATCCATCGTGCAGATTGTATTGATCGCCGTCGATTTTGGCCTCGTCGAGAAATTGCCGTAGCTCGGTCAACCCCGCGACGCGACTGCCCACTCCGGTCCGTTCGCGCGCCACCAGCCGCAGGATCATTTCGGCGTGCAAATTCTGGCTTACCTTAGCCGTGAGGCGAAGATCGTCGAGCAAAGCCGGCGAGACTCGCTCGGCAATCTGAACGGAATTGGCGGGAGCCGCGCTCAGATAGGCGCCGGGGTATAGGTGACGCGCCACGGCGGTTCCATTCACGACCACGCCGCGACGCTGGAGCGCGTCCATCAAAGCCAAGGCGGCGAAGCGCGCGGGATCGTCAACCGCGAGCGTCTTCGACGTTACCGAATCGAACAGCGGAACCGCGCCCCACAAGCGTACGTGGCGCGATCCGGGTTCGCGATCCACATGCACGCGCTTCTCGACTCGGCTATCGGTTAGAATCTCGTTTTCAAGGTCGAAGACGGCGAGCGAAGGGCTCCATGAAATTTTGGCCGGCGCACCCTCGGCGCCAGCCGGCGTGACGTCGAGTTGGATCGAATTGTCGTTTACCGCGAGCGCGCTTACCGGCGCGCCGTCCTCGTCGATTGCGTCTCGTATCGACCAGCCTTCGGCGTAAGGTTCGAACACAAATGCCGAGTCGTCTCCCACCACGTTGCCTTCGACGCGATGTACTCCATGCGCGACGATCTGATCCGCCAGACTTTCGATCGCCGCGAGAGGATCTCCGCGATCCGTGTCCATTTCATAGGGGAACGAACGGCCCGAGAGGTTGGGATCGCCGCCGCCGCGCAGAACCAGGTCGGTGCCCTCCTGGAAGACGGTGGTGCGGGTACGGTACTCCGGGCCAAGTCGCGTGAGCGCCAGCGCCGTCGTGAATATTTTCGTGTTGGAGGCGGGTAGGAAGAAGTGGTCCGAGTTCAAGCGAAACAGGGTCTTGCCGCTGGCCAGGTCCGCAATCTGGATTCCCCAATACGCGGTGCGCGCGGCGGGAGAGGAGTTGAGCGCCGCCCGAATCCGCACGGGAAGCGGCCCGCGCCGCGCCGCCTGAAGCGTTCCCTGAATCGCGGGTGGCCAAACCGGCAGCCAGAGCAGAAGAAGCAGAAGAATTCGCGTCATGTTGCGGCCCGCGTGCCGAGTTTGCCGTTTATCCATATCGCTAACAATAATGCGAACACAATCGCCGTTCCGAATAAGGGAAGGCCGACGACCACCCAGATGCCGGCGGAATCCGCCAACCAGCCGAGCAGCGCCGGCGCGAGCAAGCCCCCGGCGATCGCGAACGCGAACACGCCATTAAAGAACCCGGAATGATAGTCGTGGAAGCAGGTTCCGATTCTCCCCGCAATCAACGGCGAAAGCGCCGCGAATCCAGCGCTCACTAACAGAGTGCCGGCCCACGCGCCGAGCTGGTTATCGGTTTTTAGAAGGATCAAGCAACCGAACAACGCCGCCCACGCGGTCAGGAAAAGGGTTTGCCTCGGATGGCGTCGGTGAACGAGCCAGCGAAATGCCGCGATGTGGCCCGCAAGCAGGACCAGCCAGTACACGCTCAAGAAGGTCAGCGCGGTTTCCGGGCTGATCCCGATCCGGTGAATCAGGAATAGCGGAAGCCACCCGCCGAACGACCACTCGTTCCCGAACTGAATCGGCAACAATAGGGCCGAGAGCACAGTAGCCGGGCTGCGAAATTCCATCAGAGCCTGCGTGATGGTGGCGGCTCCGACGACGTCCGGGGCTGAGAACCGGGCCCGAAAATAAAGCAGCCCGAGACAGGCCGGAATAGCCGCGCCCCACACGCCCCAAACGAGCATGCGCGAACCTAAGTCCGCGTAATACGCCGCCACCCCGAGCAGGGCCGCAACCAGACATCCAAGCCCGAAGAACACGCCGGCGACGGTGACCGTCGCGCCCGGATCGCGCGCATACATTGGCGAAAGTGCGCCCACCAGACCGGTGTTCACGAATCCCGTGGACGCCCCGATTATCAGAAAGCCAAACATCCTCCAGGCAACGCTCCACAAAGCGGGCGTCGAAGTCGGGGTTGCCGCAAGCAGGAGCAATCCGCCGCAGGCCATCGCGCAAGCGGAGGCTAGAAGTGCCGCCGTGGGACGGAAGGCCGGAATGTATGGCCTGCCTTCGACCGCGCCGATGATTCCAATGGCGAAGCTCAGGAAATATACCCCGATGGCGGGATAATCCGTCTCGATGTGATAGCCCCAGATGGGAAGCAGCGCGCCGGGAGAGGCCAGCAGAAAGCCCGTCAGCAGAAATCCGGCGAGTATCCTGAACGAGCACGGTACCCCGAGCAGGCTGTAGAAGTTCACCAAAGCATCATAACTTTCCATCGGCCGGAGGCTGAGGTCGCCCTAGCCCCCTCAGAAATTCCCGCGCGATTTCGCGAATGGGCCGGTGCTTTCCATCTAGCTGATAATTCATCTTCCGCATGGCATCGGTCGAAATTTTTCCGTCCAACTCGCCGAGCGCTTCCCGCAGCCCGGAATACCCCGTCAACGCCTGCGACCTCACGATGAACGCCGCCTGATAGGGCGGAAAGTAATGCCGGTCGTCCACCAGCACTTTCACCGGAAGAATCGAAAGCAGGCCGTCCGTGGCGCTGCCGGCGACCATATCCACCTGCCGCTGCTGCAAACCTTGATATAGCAAACCGAGATCCATGGTCTTTACCGAGCCTTTCACATGCAGCCCATAGGTTGTTAGAAGGCCCGCCAAACCGTCTGCCCGCTGCACGAACTCGTAGCCGACCCCGAGCTTCCACCCCGGCGCGTACTGGGCCGCTTCGGACAATGTGGTGGCATGGCGCTCCTCCGCGTCTTCGTTGCGAATCGCCATCGCAAATGTGTTGTCGAAGCCGAGCGGGTTCATCCATTCGAGATTCCAATGCCGGTATCCGACCCGAACTTTTTCGAGCACGGCGGCCGGGTCGGATACCGGCGGCTCCTTCAGAATCGACGCGAGCGCCGTGCCTGTGTACTCGGGGTACAGATCGATCTCGCCATTCACGATAGCCTGATGCGCCACCAGCGTGCCGCCCAGATCGAGCTTGCGCGCGATCTTTTCGTGCAGCCGGTTCTCGAGATGCTGCGCGACAATCTCGCCAAGGATCAGTTGTTCGCTAAAATTCTTCGAGCCTACCGTCAGATGCCGGGCGCGCGCGCAGCCGGCCACCACCACCATGACGAGCGCGACGACGAGTGTCAGCCCCAGGAAAATCTTCGTTCGATCCATCCCAATCCCTCATCCGCCAGTATCGCCATTAACGCGGCGGGAACGGCGCCGGCCAATATCTGCGCGGTATCGACCGACGCGATGCCTCTGAAAATAAATACGCCGAGACCGCCGCCCCCGATCGCCGCGGCAATGGTCGCGGTGCCGATG
>JBDTAT010000292.1:0-2850 GCA_039924505.1 Bryobacteraceae bacterium | reverse complement strand
AAATCAGCCGTTCTATTTGCACATCGAGTCGTTCTCGCCGCACGAATATTGGGATCCGCCGGAAGACTACTACCGGATGTACATGAAGAATGCGTACAACGGACCACGGCTTATTAGTCCACCGGCTACTACCGAACACATGACGCCGCTCGAAGTGGAGCATGTCCGGGCGCTCTATGGCGGTCTCGCCACGTTCGTCGATTCGCGCATCGGGAAATTTCTGAGGAAGGTGGAATCGCTCGGGCTGATGAAGAACACCGTCATCGTTTTGGTGGCCGATCACGGAACGATGATGGGGGAGCAGGGCCAGATTCATAAAGGCGAGACGCGCATCCGCACGCAAGTGACGCACGTGCCGCTGATGATTTACCATCCTCGCGAGAACTGGGCGGGGCGCAAAATCGGCGGCTTCGTGCAGCACACCGATTTGATGCCGACGCTACTCGATACGTTGGGTGTGAAAGCGCCGGTGCGGGTGACCGGGCGGAGTTTGCGGCCGTTGATTGAAGCGAACGGGCGCTCGGACCGCGGCGAGATCGTCACCGGATGGGGCGAGCATGCCGCGGTGCGCACAGACGAATGGTGCTACATCGGCCGCTGGAGTGAGGGCAAGCCGTTTGAAGAGCTCTACGACGTGCGCAAGGACCCGGAGGAGTTGAAGAATATCGCGGCCGAACATCCGGCCACGGCGAAGGAATTCCGGGCGAAGATGAAGACGTACGTCGATTCGGGTTGGGCGATTACGCGGGGGACGTTCGCCAAGAGGCTGGCCTGACCGGCGGGCACTGGTCGCCCGCTCAGCGTTGAATGCGGGCCGAGCCGCCTTGCGCGAAGCTGCGGACCTGCTCGAGGGTCGCCATCGTCGTATCGCCCGGGAACGTCGTTAGCAGCGCGCCATGCGCCCAGCCTAGCTTCACCGATTCTTCGGGCAGTTCGCCGCTCAAGATGCCGTAGATAAAGCCCGCCGCGAAGCCATCGCCGCCGCCGACGCGATCGTAGACATCGAGCTCGCAGGTCGGCGCAAGGTAGCTCTTACCGTCGATCCAGGCGACTGCACTCCAGGTGTGCCGGTTGGTGGAATGCACTTCGCGCAACGTGGTTGCAATCACCTTGATTTGCGGGTGCTGTTTCAATACGCGATCGATCATGCCGAGAAATGCGCTGGGATCGAGTTTGGATTTCGCGGAAACTTCGGGACCGGGTATGCCCAGTCCTTTCTGCAGATCCTCCTCGTTACCGACCAGCACGTCGACATTCTTGACGATGCGGCTGATGACCTGCAGCGAGCGGTGTTCGCCGCCCGAAATGCTCCAGAGCTTCTGGCGGAAGTTCAGATCGAAGGAAACAATCGCGTTGGCCGCTTTGGCGGCTTCCATGCCCTCAATGATCAACTCGGCGGTCGATTCCGAGAGCGCTGCAAAAATTCCGCCGCTATGAAACCAGCGCACGCCGCCGGAAAAAATCGCCTTCCAATCGAAATCGCCGGGTTTCAATTGCGCTCCGGCCTCGTTTGACCGGTTGTAGAAAACCACCGGCGGGCGCACACCCTGTCCGCGATCGCTGTAAACGGTGGCCATGTTCGGACCGGTGGCGCCGTCGTGTTCGAATCGCTTGTAGAAGGGCGTCACGCCCATCGCACGCACACGCTCATGAATCAGGTCGCCGATCGGGTAATTCACCATCGCGGTGGCCACGCCGGTCTTCATCCGGAAGCAGTCCGACAGGTTCGCGGCCACGTTGAACTCGCCGCCGCTCACGTGGATCTTGCACTCGGTTGCCTTGCGAAACGGGATAATTCCCGGGTCCAGGCGATGAACCAGCGCGCCGACGGACACAAAATCGAAAGCGCCGTCCTTACGAATATTCAAACCAGACATTCCAAATCTCCTTAAACGTTGTAGCTGCCGGAAGAAACGCGCCCGCCGCGGCCTGTCCAATTGGTGTGAAAAAACTCGCCGCGCGGCTTGTCGATCCGCTCGTAGGTGTGGGCGCCGAAAAAATCGCGCTGGGCTTGCAGCAGGTTGGCCGGCAGCCGGGCAGTCCGGTAGCCGTCGTAGAAGGAAAGCGCGGTGGAAAACGCGGGCGTTGGGACTCCGTTCTGAATCGCGTGGATGATGCCGCGCCGCCAGGATTCCTGATAGTCGTTCAGCAGTTTGCTGAAAAAATCGTCGACCAGCAGATTCGTCAGCTTGGGATTCTTGTCGTAGGCGTCTTTGATTTTTCCCAGGAAGCGGCTGCGGATGATGCACCCGCCGCGCCACATCAGCGCGATGCCGCCGAAGTTCAAATTCCAACCTTGGTCCTTAGCGGCCTCGCGAAGCAGCATGTAGCCTTGCGCATAGGAGATCATCTTGGAGCAATAGAGCGCCCGCCGAACATCTTCAATGAAACCCTTGCGATCCTGGTCCGCGGCACGCGCGGGTCCTTTGAGAATCGCGGAAGCGGCAACGCGCTCCTCCTTCATCGCAGAGAGACAGCGGCCAAATACGGCTTCGCCAATCAGCGTGACCGGAGTGCCCAGTTCCAGGGCGCTGATGCCGGTCCATTTTCCGGTCCCCTTCTGGCCCGCGGCGTCGAGGATCTTGTCGATCAGCGGCGATCCGTCGTCGTCTTTCTTTGTGAAAATGTCGCTGGTGATTTCGATCAGATAGCTGTCCAACTCGCCCTTATTCCACTCGGCGAATATCTGGTGCAACTCCTCCGCGTTCAGGCCGAGGCCATCTTTTAATAACTGATACGCCTCACAAATGAGTTGCATGTCGCCGTATTCGATGCCGTTGTGGACCATCTTGACGTAGTGGCCCGCGCCATCTTCGCCCACCCAATCGCAGCACGGCGTGCCATCCTCAA
>JBDTAT010000291.1:0-2994 GCA_039924505.1 Bryobacteraceae bacterium | reverse complement strand
GAGCTCGCGGATCAACACGAGTTCCTGGCCGGCGTGGTCGGCTGGGCGCCGCTCATCGAAGCCGGCGTCGAAGCCGCGATCGAGCGCTTCTCGAGCCATCCGAAATTGAAAGGCGTCCGCCACGTGCTGCAAGACGAGCCGGACGACGATTACATGTTGCGCGCCGAGTTCAACCAAGGGATCGCATGCCTGCACGCGCACGGTCTGACGTACGATATTTTAATTTTCGAGCGTCATCTGCCGCAGACCATCCAGTTCGTCGACCGCCATCCCCATCAGATTTTCGTGCTCGATCACATCGCCAAGCCGCGCATTAAGGACGGCAGTCTATCACAGTGGCGCAGCCGCATGATGGAGTTAGCCAAGCGCGAAAACGTGTGGTGCAAACTTTCGGGGATGGTGACGGAGGCCGACTGGGGCAACTGGAAGGAAGCGGATCTGGCGCCCTATTTTGAAGGTGCCCTCGAAGCGTTCGGCGCAGACCGGCTGATGTTTGGATCCGACTGGCCCGTAATGTTGGTGGCGGCGGAGTACACCGCGTGGCGCCAGATAGTAACCCGCGCCATCGCGCAACTCTCAGCCGCCGAACAAGCGAACATCATGGGCGCAACCGCAACGCGAGTCTACAAACTCGATCGATAGCCAAAGTTCGCCGCCTCACGATTCCGAGCCGCGCGTCAGCAAGCGGTTGCCTGGCGCGCGCCGAATTTCGCTTTGAAGACCTAGAACGAGTATTTCAACGCCAACTGAATTTGCCGCATGTTGCCAGCGCCGGTGATCTGGCCGAAGCCTTGGTGGGCGTTCGTGGATGGCTGGCCCGGGAAGGGCGCACCCGCGAGAATGTTCCCGTTGGGATCCGACAGGATCGGGTGGTTCAGCACGTTGAAAGCCTCGACGCGGAACTGCAGCAGGTGCCCTTCGTTATACGGCATCCGGAAGTCCTTATGCACGTCGAAATCCAGCGCAAAGATGCTGGGCCCGGCCAGAGTGTTCCGTCCAGTGTTGCCCCACGTCCCAGCCGGCTGCTCGACAAACGCCGCTGGATCGTACCACCGGGAAGGCGTGGGATTGCTCAGGTACGCGCTAGTGCCGGTCGCATTTGGACGATCGTCGTCAACGCCGGTATTGGAGCGGTCGACGCCGCCGATCGTGATCGTTTGCGGAAGGCCGCTCTGCATCGTCCAGATACCGCCCAGCTCCCACCCGCCCACCACTCCGTTCGCAAACGCGTTCCGGGTGTCGAACTTCCGTCCCTTGCCCACCGGCAGGTCGTACACCGTTGAGGTGACGAACCGGTGCCGCACGTCGAACGATGAAACGCCCCGCTCGCAACTCAGGCAGCCGCTGTTTTGGGGATACAGGGTATCGAATCCTTGAACGCGGATACCGCTGGTATTATCAATCGACTTGGCATAGGTGTAGGAGCTGATCAGGCTGAGGCCGGCGCTGAAACGCTTGGTCAGCTTGATGCTCCCCGCGTTGTAGCCCCCGTTAGCTCCATCGCCGACCAACTGGATGACGCTGAATTCCTGCCCGATGGGGTTGCCGGAAGCGTCGCGCAGAGCGAACGGGGTCCGCGACGCGAGCGAAGTAGTTCCAGCAATGGGCTGGTTCGCATCCAGAAAGCCGTACAGGTGCCGGCTGAAGGATCCCAGGTAGCCGGCCTCCACCACCCAGTCGCCGCCGAGCTGCCGCTGCACGTTCATCAGGTATTCGTAAGTGTTGGATGTTTTGTGCGAGTACGCATCCACGAACGCAAACGGTGAGGTGATTTGCGGCTTGGCGCCACCGCCAACCGCCGCCAGCGCGGTGTTCCAGAAAATATTCGGAGTTCCCGCGACCTTGTTGGTGTCGCGGATACGCCCGGCAATTTGGCGCGCCATGTCGAACAAGGCATTGCCGGCGTCCTGGTTATAGAAGCCGCCGACGCCCAGCCGGATGACCCACTTCGAATCCGGAGAATAGGCGATCCCGATCCGCGGGGCCCAATTGTTGTACTGGGTCCGCATGAGTTGGTCGGCCAGAAGCCCGTTGCTGCAGACGGTCTGGATCTGCGGCCACTGGACCGCGATTCCGTTGTACACGTCGGCTGCGTTGCAGTGGCCCTGCCGCATGAATTGAGGATACTGGCTGGGGTCCACCGATCCTCCATAGCCGATGTGCGGCAGGTTCACGGTGAACAGGTCGCCGCGCGTGTCCAGGAATGGCGGCGTCAATTCATACCGCAGACCCAGCGACAGCGTCAGTTTGGGTGTCACCTTCCAGGTGTCGTCCACGTAGGCGGCAAACGCATTCCGCTGAAAGTCGGCGTTGGCAATCGCAACCGCTACCTCCGACTGGTACAGATCGCCCAGCAGGAAGTCGGCGAAACTATCGCCGCCGGTGAGCGACGGGCTCAGCGTCGCGTTCCCTTGAAACGTGAATTGGCCGCGGGCAAACTGATTGCCCACCTGGTCGTAGTTCTGGCGCGTAAACTCGCCGCCGAACCGGAACGTGTGCTTGCCCTTGATCCACGACAGATTGTCCACGAACTGCAGCGTGTTGTTGCTGTTCACGTACGGACCTTCCGTGCTGTCGCCAATCGAGCTGTAGTTGGTCAGCGTTACGTTCGGGATGCCCCACGTCACCGGATCGCCGCCCTTGAAATTCGGAATGCCAACCTGGCTGACGACATCCGTGTTGAAGGCCAGATAGGTGCCGATGGAATTGAAGAACCGCGTGTATCCAAACCGCGCCTCATTTACGACGTTGGGAGAAAAAGTGCGCGTGTTGGAACCCATGTACTGCTCGTAGTTGGTAAGAATCTTGGTGCCGTCAAGCGTCAACCCCTGATTGGCTTGATTCTCATCCCCCCAGCTATAACGGCCGGCCCACTGCGACTTGGAGGACTCGATAAAGTCCATCCGCAATGTGAATCCGTCCCGGTTATGCGGAGCGGCGTCCGGACGGACAAAGTTATTCTGCAGGCTGTTACCCGCGATGTTGGCCGGCGCG
>JBDTAT010000290.1:0-3115 GCA_039924505.1 Bryobacteraceae bacterium | reverse complement strand
GAATGTGCGTGATGGTCCGCAGATAGCCGCCGTCGAAATAAGGCCGCGTCTGATGTGCCTCGGCGCCGCCGGTCCGGCCAAGCATCGCCACCTGCGATCCGGTTCCGATGTTCACGGAAAGCTCGCCCTCGCGAAGCAGCGCGCCGGCCAGCGCGCATTGCTGATCGCCAATCGCCGCGTAACACGGCGCGCCGCGCCACGCGCCCACTACCACTCCGGACGGCCGCACATCCGCCCATCGCAGCGAGTTCAACCCCAGCTTGCCGATAATCTCTTCGTGCCATTGGAGGCGGTCGATCCGCAGCGCGCCGAACGCCGCCGCCTGCGTGGGATCGAGCACCGCGCGCGCCCCCGCGAGGCGCGCCGCAACGAAATCGGCGATGGAAACCGGCGTCGCTTCGCCCACCGGAAGCGCGTTGTGCCGCTTCAGCCAAGAGAGTGCGGGCAACGCAATGCTGGGCCGCAGCTCGTTGCCGGTTTCGCCGCGTTCCGCCGGCGTAATGCGGCCGGTCAGCTCCTCGAATTCCGCCGGCGTGACGCGCTGGTCCAGCCACGATATGTAATTGGACACCGCGTCGCCGCGCTCGTTCATTAGTACGAAGCCGTGCATCTGGCCGCACAACACCAGCCCGTGGCACGGATCCGCATTCGCCGTCAGGCGCTCCAGCAACGCTTCAACCGTGTTGAGGACCGCCAGCGGATCGGCCTCGCGGTAGAGCGCCGGCAGACCGCCGATAAATTCGGGAAACGGAGCGCGTTCAATGCCGCGCAACTCGAGCGTATCCACGTCGAGCACCGCCGCCTTTATGAACGAGCTTCCCACGTCGATTCCGAAAAAATGTGCCAAGTGAACCGTCTCCCAGTGTTATTTTGCAATCGATGAATGCGCCTTTCCGAACCACGCCCGCCCCTTTCCGAGCCGCGACCGTAAGGGAGCGGTTTCTACAGCTACTCCCTTACCACCCCGAAACTGTGCCACTCAATTCCTCTCCCTCACGCCCCAGAATTCTAGATGGCATTCTATTTTCTCATCCGCCGGTTTGTACTACGATAGCGTTCAATGCCCTGGACCCATCGCAGCTTTTGGATTTTGCCGCTGCTGATCGCCGCCATTCTTGTGCCGCTGGTGCTACTGGTTTCGCGCAGCCGCCGCCTGCGTGCGGTCTACCGGGAGAAATTTGCGGAATCGCGCCGCGAGCGTCTCTTCCTGGCCTCCATCGGATTTTTCGCGGCCGCGTTCGTCGTGCGCGGCCTCACACTGGCCATTCACTACGGCATCGGCCCGTTTCACGACGTCTCGATGCGCGGCCGGCACATTCATCACCTGGTGTGGGGAATCGTGCTGCTGCTCGCGGTTGGCTACACGTGGTTGGCGGAGGTCGGTACGGGAGAAGAATCGTACTCGCGTTGGCCCGGCCGCTTGACTTCCATGTTGTACGGCGTCGCCGCGGCGCTGACGCTCGACGAATTCGCGCTGTGGCTGAATTTGCGCGACGTGTATTGGGAACGCGAAGGGCGCGAAAGCTTCGAAGCGTTGGCGCTGTTTGGGGGATTACTGGCGATTGGCATATTCGGCGGCCCATTCCTGCGCGGCGTCGGACGCGAGGCGCTGCGGCTAGTGGGCATCCGCCAGCCGCCAGCGGTGCCTTGACCGGTTTGAATCCTGCTTCAGCTTTGGTTAGTCTTAAGCTTGATGCGCACGCTACTTCTCGCCTTTGGATGCTCGCTGGCCGCTCTGGCGCAAACCGCCGGGCCGCCTCGAACGACGTTTGAAGAACACCCGGCGGTCAAACTTGCCAACGATAAACTGGAGCTGACGATTCTTATGCAAGGCAGCTCGTTCGCGAGCCTGGTGTTAGTCGGCGATCCTGCCAAGCTCAGCCCGCTATGGAATCCGGGACGCATGGCGCGTGAGTTGGGCCGGCATCCTCCGTTCAGCTCCGGCACGGGCCACTTCGTGTGCGTGGACGGCTTCGGACCGGTGTCGCCCGAAGAGAAAGCGGCCGGTCTCCCAGGGCACGGCGAGGCGCACCTGGAACAGTTCGAAGTAAAGTCGTTCGCCAAAGACGGCGCCACGCAGACATTGTCGCTAACCACCAGGCTGCCGATCACCGAGGAGAATTTCACGCGCACCGTCCGCATGGTGGATGGCGAAAATATAGTCTACGTGCACAGCGAACTGGAAAGTTTGCTGGGCTTCGACCGCCCGGCGTTCTGGGCGGAGCACGCCACCATCGGCTCGCCGTTCCTCGAACCCGGCGTCACGGTTGTCGATATGCCGGCCGCGCGCGCCAAGACGCGTCCGTATCCGCCGGATGAACCGGGTTTACCGCACCGGCTTGCCTCGGATAAAGAATTTTCGTGGCCCTACGCTCCCGGTGTTTCGGGCGACCTGATCGATCTTCGATCGGCGCCGGTGCAGACGAATTCGGTCGATCACACGGCCTGTCTTCTCGATCGCTCACGGCCCTTCGAGTACGTCACCGCGCTGAATCCCCGCAAGCGATTGTTGATCGGTTATGTCTTCAGGTCGCAAGAATATCCGTGGGAACAGAACTGGGAGATGTATCCCCCCTCCGGCAAAATGGCGCGCGGCATGGAGTTTTCCACGCAACCCTTCGACGTGCCGCGGCGCGAGACGGTGGAATGGCACTCGCTGTTTGGCGCGCCGGTGTATCGCTGGCTGCCGGCGAAAACCACGATCGGAACCAGCTTTCTGTTCTTCTACACGCAGGCGCCGGAAGGCTTCACGCGCGTCGATGACGTGATTCTCGAAAACGGAACGCTCGTGATCGTGGACAAGCGCACGCGCAAGGAAATCCGCCTCCGCGCCTCGCTCCCTCTCTAGCAATGAGGCCCGTAACCGAGCCGTGACCGTAAGGGAGCGGTTGCCGAGGCGTGCAGGAATCTTGTACCCACGTAGTCGTGTTTTGCCGGAAATACGCAGAAAATTCCGGCGCCACGAATTTTGACGAATGTCTAGCGCTTTCAGCGCAAGCCGAGAACGCCTCAAACGTCCGCGAACCGTAACCGACCCGCTCGCCGTAAGGGAGCGGTTGCCGAGAACTTCTCAGCGCCCCTGTTTGGTTCCGGCTACGCCGGGTCAAGAGCCGAT
>JBDTAT010000289.1:0-2653 GCA_039924505.1 Bryobacteraceae bacterium | reverse complement strand
GGGTGAGCGCTTCGGCGATGGTCGGATAAATTTTCATTGAGGGGTGACGGCGGCCGCGGTCGCGGCTGAGGTCGTCGCCGCCAACCTGATCGACGTAAAGAGAGACCAGATCCATCGGAGGATAGTGATACTCACCGGCCCAGCCGTAGCCTTCCAGATAGCGGTCGATGATGTGCTGGGCGTGGGACATCCTGCGATAGACGGTCACCACGCCGGCGAGTTGAGGACGTTTTTGGGTGGGGGCGGCAAAGGAGGCGGCAAACGGGGCGGCGCCTAAACCCGCACCCAGACCCTTGAGAATGTCACGTCGGCGTATGCTCATTTCGATGACTCATTATAAATCGATTTATGATGGACGGAGGGAGGTGGGCATTTGGATAAGCGGGTCGCAGTTGGTTTGGTGGTGGCGGGCGTGGCGTGCGGGCAGGTATCGGAGCGGGCGCGAAAGCTGCAGGCGGACGCGCTGGTGTTCGACGCGCACGTTCACATGATCGATACGGAGTTCTATCACGGCGGCGATATCGCCGATCACCGCCCCGATGGGCAGGTGGATTTGCCGCGCGCGCGAGAAGGCGGCCTGAAGGCGATGTTTTTTTCGCTATTCGTGCCGGAGGCCTACTATCCGGGACGTTATGAAACAAAGCAGACATTCCGGCTGATGGACTTGGCGTTGGACCAGATCGAAAAAGATCACGACCAGATTGCCGTGGCCCTAACGGCGGGCGATGTCGAGAGGATCACCCGGTCGGGGAAGATCGCGGCGGTATTGGATCTGGAGGGCGGATTCGATCTGGATGGCGATCTGCATGTGCTGCACGCGCTGTACCGCCTGGGCCTCCGCTCGGCGCAACTTCCCGCGCACAACTGGGCAAACAATTTCGCCGACTCCTGTTGCGCTCCGCCGAAGTGGCACGGGTTGAACGCACAGGGGCGGGCGGTGGTGCGGGAAATGAACCGCTTGGGGATGGTGATCAACGTTTCGCACGCATCGGACGAGACCATTGAGCAGACGCTCGAGATCAGCACGGATCCGATTCTGGCCACGCACCACGGGATGCGCAGCGTAGTGAATATCCCGCGCAATATGCCCGACGATTTAATGAAGAAGATCGCGGCGAAGGGCGGCGCGATTGGAATCCAGATCGGCAACGATTTCAACAATCCGAAAGTGTTTGAGTGGAACAAGGCGCAAGCGGGCAAGGCGTTCTTCGATGCAAGCGCGATCGGAGAGAAGGAAGCGAAGATGTCGATTGAAGAGATAGACCGCATGGTGGCGCCATCTTTTCCCATGGTTCCGAAGCCGGTGCCGGAAAACCTGCTGATGACGATGGACGATTGGGTGGCGGTGGTGGACCGTGCGATCCGGCTGGTGGGCGAGGATCATGTGATGTTGGGAACGGATTTCGACGGCGGTCCGCCGCCGCCGCGCGGAATGCGCGATATACGCGATCTGCCGATGATTACCGACGCAATGCTGCGGCGCGGATATTCGGAGGAGCGCATCCGGAAATTTCTCGGCGGGAATTTGTTGCGCGTATTCCGGCAAGTAACGGAAAAGAAGTGATTGTAGTCGCGATCTGAAACGCCGCGTCTGCGGGCGTCCGCGTTGCCGAGCCGCGACGGTGACGGAGCGGTTCCGATACAGCGTCTTCTTGGCCGCGAGCGAAATGAGCATCGGTGGCGTCGAAATCTATAAAACCTGCGCCATCCGTCATAATATTTCTTCCTTTGGATTTCGCCCAACGGACCGGTGATTCTTCCGGTTATCTGCCGGTCCAGACCGGGGCCAGCCATGCCACAGGTTTCGCCGGATCGGCGCCTGGCGCATCGCCGCCCCCCGCGTTCCAAACCCTGACGAAGAAAAACTTGCTGGTGGAATCCCCAATAGTGGGGCTCCACTGAACAGAGTATCCGGGCGCTGGAGTATATTCCCGTGCGACGACGCCGCCGTCCTTCACGATGTCGATCTTCGTGATCCGGTCCCTCGGATTGCCGGTGTCTGGATCGTTTATAGAAATGTTGAAGTGAAGGGTCGAAGGTGTGTCCAGCGTGGAGCCCATGATGGCGCCGTTCACCGAATAGGTGCAGCGGATGTTGTTATCGAGCGAAGCGTAGGTGCGCCGTTGCTTCATCGCTTCCAGAATTCCGATCTTGGTTTTATCCGCCGCCAAGACAAAGGTGCGCGATTTATTCCGGGCAATGCCGCCAAGTCCGTGGTTGTCATTGCCGCACACCGGCGAAACCTTCCATCCGTGGTCGAGCGCGTTGACAAAGGCCTCGTAATGGATTTTGTTGTTCGAATTGATCACCTCCAGCATGGTGATGATGTCTGTCACTTTAGGATCGCGGTAGTCCCAATCGTTGTATTGTTCCGGCCCGGGATGATTGAAGCTTGCAACCACCGGGCCTTCGCCATTCGGCGAAGCAGTCTCGAGCCATTTGTAAAAGTACGGGAGGTCGATGCCGGGCGCTAAAGCATTCAACATTCCCGCGCTGTTGATCACGTTGATATGGCCTACTCCACCAGGTCCGTCGTTTTCGGAGTATTCAAAGCCGGCGAGCGCGACGAAATTCGCGCTGGTGGCTTCGGCGGCTTGCTGCTTGGCGGCCATCCATGTGGGGTTCGCCGCGCCGGGCGGCTGAAACGCCGCTT
>JBDTAT010000288.1:0-2718 GCA_039924505.1 Bryobacteraceae bacterium | reverse complement strand
AAATCGACCCGTTTGTTCATGCCCGGGTGGTGCGGGCCCTGCGCGGGCGATTCGGAGGCGAAGTTGAGCTTGCGGCGCTGCACGTCGCGCTGCTGCCGGCGATTACGGTTTCTGGAGACAAGTTGGCGATTCATGACGCGGCGGCAGCGGCCGGCGCCCCGCCTCTGATTGCCATCGGGCATTTCAGCTTTCGAACATCTGCAGCCGATTTGATTCGCTTTCCGCTGCGCGTTCATCGCGTCCGGTTGGATGGTCTCTCAATTCAGGTTCCTCCGCCCGGGGAACGGCCGCGGATGGCGCAGGAATCGGGCGAACCGCGGCTCAAGCGAATTATGGTGGACGAAATCGATTGTGATCGCGCCCTGCTCGTCATCCTTACCAACAAGCCCGGCAAACTGCCGCTCGATTTCGAAATTCACTCGCTTGTGCTTCACTCCGTCGGCGCCGGCCGTCCTATGTCATTCTCCGCGAAGCTGACGAATCCGAAACCGATTGGCGATATCGACGCGAAGGGCGACTTTGGACCCTGGCAGAGCGGCGATCCCCGCCAGACCCCGGTCTCCGGCCGCTACTTCTTCACGAATGCCGATCTGGGCACGATCAAAGGCATTGGGGGTATCCTGTCCTCGCAAGGCTCGTTCAACGGGGTTTTGGAACGAATTGAGGTGCAAGGCCACACCGACACTCCCGGCTTCACCGTCTCCGAAGCCGGCCATCCCGTGCCGTTGCACACCGATTTCAGCGCCACCGTCGACGGCGCTACCAGCGACACGTATCTTCATCCGGTACGCGCCACCGTTTTCCATTCCGTGATTGTGGCCAGCGGAGCCGTCACGCGGACGCCGAACGTCCCCGGGCATGACATCGCTCTGGACGTCAACGTCCGGGATGCCCGCATCCAAGACCTGCTGCGGCTGGCTGTGAGCGCCCGCACTCCTCCGCTCACCGGTCCGATTGTTCTGAAAGTGAAACTTCATCTGCCGCCCGGCGCGCGCGTCGTTGCCGGCCGGCTGAATCTGGCGGGAACGTTTCATCTCGACGAGGCCCATTTCACAACCGCGGAAGTGCAGAAGAAGATCGATCGCCTCAGTCTGGATGCGCGCGGCCGGCCTCGCAAAGCCAGGCAGGAAACCATCCCGGACGTATTTTCGAATCTTCGCGGAAGCTTTGTGCTGAAAAATGGCCGCGCTTCGTTTTCGAAGCTGACATTTACCATTCCCGGGGCTGCGATCAAACTCGCCGGGAATTACAATCTTGACGATGAAAGTTTTGAATTTCACGGCGACGCGCGGTTCGAATCCACATTGTCGGGGATGACGACAGGTGTGAAGTCGTTTCTGCTGCGCGCCGCGAATCCATTTTTCAAGAAGCGTGGCGCTGGCGCGGTTGTCCCCATCCGGATCACGGGAACGAAGGATACGCCGTCGTTCAAACTGGACCTTCGGCGCAAGCAAGGCCGGTCGTAATGAAGTCTCTTCGTCTGGCTCCTTTGGCGGCCCTGCTTTTGTGCTTTCTCCATCCTCCGCTCCGCGCGTACTCGGTTCTCAGTCACGAAGCTATCATCGATACGGTTTGGGATCCGGTCCTGAAGCCGCTCCTCCTTAGCCATTTTCCGCAGGCAACGGAGGCTCAGTTGTTGGAGGCTCACGGGTACGCCTACGGTGGCTGCGTAATTCAGGATATGGGCTACTATCCGTTGGGCAGCCACTTTTTCAGCGATCTCACGCATTACGTTCGCAGCGGGGATTTCATCGAAGCGCTGATCGACGAATCCCAAGACATTAATGAGTACGCCTTCGCGCTCGGCGCCCTGTCGCATTACGCCGCCGACAACGAGGGTCATCCGCTCGCCGTGAACCGGTCGGTGGCCGACATGTATCCGAAGCTGAAAGCGAAGTTTGGAAACTCTGTCACGTTCGCGCAAAATCCCGCGGCGCACGTCATGGTGGAATTCTCTTTCGACGTGGCCCAGATCGCCGGCGCCGGCTACTTGCCGAAGACCTATCGCAACTACATCGGTTTCAAGATCGCGAAGCGTTCGCTCCATCGCGCCTTCGAGCGCACCTATGGTTTTCCAATGAGTAAGCTTTTCTTGAGCGAACGCCTCACCCTTGGGATCTATCGCCGGGGCGCCAGCGCGGTTATTCCGAGGATGACCCAAATTGCCTGGAACAAAAAGCGAGCTGAGATCATAAAGGTGGATCCCGCTGCAACCCGCAAAAATTTCGCCTATCGGCTCTCCCGCTCGAATTACGAACGCAAGTGGACGAACAATCGGAGACCGTCGAGATTCTATCGTTACAAGGTGGGCGCCGAACAGGTTCAGTTGGACTTATTGTCCCGGGGCTTGGTGGTGCTGGTCGAGATATTGCCAAAGATAGGGCCGCTTCGCACTTTGCGATTTAAGCCGCCCGCGCAGCAAACCCAGGTGCTTTTTATCGACAGTTTCCGCACCACGCTGGACCAGTATCAACAGATGTTGGGGAGCGTGAAGACGAATCGGCTGGTACTGGAGAATAAGAATCTCGATACCGGGAAGCCCACCCAGGCCGGCGATTATGCGCTGGCGGACCGCACAGAGGCCAAGCTTCTGCACTCCCTCGCCCGGCGCCATTTCGCCGGCGTGACGCCGGAAATCCGCGATTACATTCTGGCGTTCTATCGCGATGCCCCCGCGAATCGGCCGGACGGCAAAAAATCCCAGCGGCTAGCCAGGGA
>JBDTAT010000287.1:0-2715 GCA_039924505.1 Bryobacteraceae bacterium | reverse complement strand
CGGTAGAAAGGAGCTGATGACGCCCATCTGATACGCCAGCAACTGCGTCCGCGCAATGGCCGACAGCATAATGCCCCAGCACAGCGCGCCGAATAAGAAGATGCAGCTTGCCGCAAACAGCAACAGCACGCTGCCCTTCAATGGCACGCCGAACACCAGCGCGCCCACCGCGACCGAGATCAGCATGTCCGTTATACCGAGCGCAAAGTACGCCGATAGCTTGCCGAGCACGAGCTCAGCCGGCCGCACCGGCGTTGAAAGCAATTGCTCCATGGTGCCGTTATCCCACTCGCGGGCGATGGTCAGCGATGTCAGCAACGACGCGATAATCATCAGGATGACGGCGATGAGGCCCGGGACGATATAGTTGCGCGAAACCAGGTCGCTGTTGTACCAGACGCGAATGCGGGCCTCCGCCGGTGGATTCAAATGCCCACCGCCGCTGCGAATGCGCGCCTGGTCCCGCAGGCCGGCTCCGTAGGATTCCACCAGCGCGTCCGCATAACCGAGGGCGATGGACGCGGTATTCGAATCGCTGCCGTCGATGAGGAGTTGCACGTTGGCTTGGCGCCCTTGCTGAAGATCTCGCGCGTAGTTGCGCGCAATCACAAGCCCCAGCAGACAGCGGTTCGCGTCGATCGCGCGCACGACAGGCGGGTAGGAATTCGCCGTCTCGGCGATCTCGAAATAGCGCGAGCCGGAAAACTGGCGGATCAAGTCGCGGCTTTCGGGCGTCCGGTCGAGATCGTAGACGACGACCGGAATGCGATCCACGTCCAGGCTGAGAGCGTAGCCGAACAGCAGCAACATCAGGAACGGCAGGGCCAGCGCCATGGTCAGGCTGCGCGGGTCGCGCAGGATGTGGAGGAATTCCTTACGGGCAATGGCGCGCGTGCGCCGGAGATTCATGACGAGCCTCCTGGAACCGGGACGCGATCCTCGTCTTCGATCAGTGTGACGAAGACGTCCTCCATGGATGGCTCAATGCTTTCGAGCGTGGTGACGCCGATTCGATGCGCCGCCAGCACGGCGCGGATACGCTCCATGGCGGCGGCCGGCCGATCGACGGCGACGTGCAAGCCGCCGCCGAAGACCGCGACGTCGAGAATTCCGGGCTGGCCTTCAAGCGCCCGCATGGTATCGAGCAGCGCGGGCGTTTCCAGATGCAGCAGGTGGCGCGAAGCCAGCGACCGCTTCAACTCCGCCGGCGCTCCCAGCGCGATCACCTTGCCGCGGTACATCAGCGCGAGCCGGTTGCAGTATTCGGCCTCATCCATATAGTGGGTGGTCACGAAAATGGTGTGGCCGGCTTCGGAAAGATCGTAGATGAGCTGCCAGAACGCGCGCCGGGCAATGGGATCGACGCCCGAAGTCGGCTCATCCAGAAACAGGACCGGCGGTTCGTGCAGAATCGCGCAACCGAGCGCCAGGCGTTGTTTCCAGCCTCCGGAAAGCAGCCGCGTCATGGTGGAGCGCCTGGCTTCCAGACCGGCCATCTTCAGAACATACTGTTTCCGCTCCGCCCGGCGCGCCTGCGGGACGCTGTAGATGCCGCTGAAGAAATCGATATTCTCTTCGACCGTCAGATCGTCGTAGAGCGAGAATTTCTGCGACATGTAGCCGATGCGGCGGCGGATCTGCTCGGGTTCCGTTGCGACGTCGTAGCCGCCGACGCGGGCAGAGCCTTCCGTCGGTCCGAGCAGGCCGCAGAGAATCCGGATAGTGGTGGATTTGCCCGCGCCATTCGGCCCGAGAAAGCCAAAGATTTCGCCGCGCGCCACATTGAGGGTGACGCGATCGACGGCGACGAAATCGCCGAAGCGCTTCACCAATCCGTGCAGCTCCACCGCCGGTTCATCCGGCATAAGCGGCCTCCTGGCGGCGAATCAGCGCAATGAAAACGTCTTCCAGGGAAGGCGTGATGGCGCGCAGCTCGCAGGGGCCTAGCCCCGCGGCATCGACTACATGGGCGAGCGCCGCGGCCGACGTTTCCGCCGGCGTGAGGAACAGATGCAGCCGGACGCCAGTCACCTGCACCGTTTCTACGCCCGGCTGCTGGGCGAGCAGCGTGCGCGCGCGGCGCCAATCGGCGCAGACGACTTCGTAACACGCAGCCGCGAACTCGCGCTTCAGCGCCGCCGGCGTGTCACAGCGGATCAGCCGGCCGCGATCCATCAGGCCGACACGGTTGCAGCGCTCGGCTTCATCCAAGTATGCGGTGGTGACGAAGACGGTGAGACCGTCTTTCACGAGTTGATACAGAATGGCCCAGAAATCGCGGCGGGAAACGGGATCGACGCCGTTGGTTGGTTCGTCGAGAAACAGCACGCCCGGATGATGCAGCAGTGTACACATCAGCGCGAGCTTTTGCTTCATGCCACCGGAGAGCTTACCGGCCGGCCGGTTGCGGAACGGCTCCATGCGCGTCATGCGGAGCAGCTCAGCCATCAGCGAATCGCGCTCGGAGTCCGCCAAGTTGAACAGGTCCGCATAGAAAACCATGTTCTCCTCGACGGTAAGGTCGGCGTAGAGGCCGAAGCGCTGCGCCATGTAGCCAATCCGATCCTTCACCGCATCGGTCTCGCGGCTGGAATCGTGGCCGGCGACGCGCGCTTCACCCTCAGTTGGATCGAGCAGCCCGCAGAGCAGGCGCAGCGTGGTGGTCTTGCCGGCGCCATCCGGCCCGACCAGGCCGAAGATTTCGCCGGGCGCCAC
>JBDTAT010000286.1:0-4421 GCA_039924505.1 Bryobacteraceae bacterium | reverse complement strand
GACTATTTTTTGCGGAGCGATGGGCAGGTGCTGCGCTACACCCGTCCCATGGGGGGCGTAGCGATGGACCGGCTGTCGCGCCAGTACGCGCGCGCCCGCAAACTGGTTGCGGATTCCCGATCGCGGGATTGGCGGCGCGGGTTCATCTACACGGTGGCTTCGGTTTCCGGCGTCATCTGGCTGGCATCGATGGCGGTGCTGCTCTATTGGGCGCATCGCATCAGCCGGCCCATTCAGCAACTTACCGGTGGACTGGCGAGCGTGGCTGCCGGCGATCTATCGGCGCGCGTGAGAGTGCAGGGCGACGACGAGATTGCCAGCGCGATTCGGACGTTCAACCACATGGCGGCCCAACTACAGCAATCGCGCGAGCGGCTGATCCATGTGACGCAGCTTGCCAGTTGGCAGGCGTTGGCGCGCAAAATGGCGCATGAAGTGAAGAATTCGTTGACGCCGATCCGATTGACAATGGAAGAGATGGCCGCGCGCCGCGGAGGCGCGGACACCGGCTTTCTAGAGCAGGCAGCGCAAATTGTCGCCGATGAAGTGACCAGCCTGGAGCGCCGCGTGCGCGCGTTCTCCGATTTCGCGGCCGAGCCGCCGGTGACGCCCGCGGAATTGGATGTGAATGCGATGGTGGAAGAGCGCCTCACGTTCTTGAAGACCTCGCATCCGGAAGTGACCTACGCGACGCGCTTGGCGGGCGGCGACCCGGTCGCATTTGCCGATCCCGATCTCGTCAAGGGTGTGCTGACAAATTTGCTCGAGAACGCCGCGGAAGCCGCACGCGCGGGGGGCGCGGTGCTAGCATCTACCGCGACGGATGGGAGCCGCGTGTTCATCGAAGTTCACGATTCCGGCCCCGGGTTGACCGCGAACGCTCGCGGATCGTTGTTCGAGCCGACGATTTCATTTAAGAAAGGCGGCATGGGTCTGGGGCTTTCGATCGCGCGCAAGAGCGCGCTGCTTTGTGGCGGCGATCTGACGACCATCGAAGGTGAACTCGCGGGCGCGGCGTTTCGCGTGACGTTGCCGCGTATCGCGACGGATTATTCTCCTGCGGTGCATGACGTCATTGGAGTGTCCGATGCGCACTGAGAGACATCGGGGGACGATCGCAGGTCTAGCGCTTCCAAGGGACACGCGCAAAACGGAGTGCGGCGCGAAGAAGTTCTTGATTGGTTTCGTGGTGCGCGTCGCACCCTTTGCGCTCATGGCACTCCCGTGCGCGGCGCAGAATGCCGACATCCGCGTGCAAGTGCCGTTGATCGTCGCGCCCACCACGGTGCTGGATGGCCAGAGCCACTTCGTCGATGGTCTCGAAACCCAGGATTTCACCTTGTTCGACAACGGCCGGCCGCAGTGGATTCAAAACGATATCGCGTTCCAACCAATGTCGTTGGCCGTCGCGGTGCAGTGCGGTGGAAACGTTCGTTGGGCGCTGCCGAAAATCCAGCGCATCGCTTCGGTAATCGATGCGCTGATGGTGGGCGACGGCGGGGAAGCCGCGGTCATCGCGTTCGACGACCGCGTGCGGACTCTCCAGCCGTTCACGAAAGACAGCCGCCGCATTGCGGATGCGCTGGAGACGTTGCAGGTGAACGATGCGCAGTACCGGTTGTTCGACGGAGTGGAGAGAGCCGTCGACCTTTTGAAGTCCCGGAAGGCCGGCCGCCGCCGCATTCTGTTGTTGCTCTCTGAGTCACGCGACAATGGCAGCGGGACGAAGCTCGTTCAGGCGCTTACGAACCTTCAGGAGGCCAACGTCAGCGTGTACGCGGTCGTGATGAATCACTTCGGCTCTGTTCTGAGCCAGAATCCATCGGCGCGCGTGCCCCCTCCGCACGCCATTCTACTGGATCAGCCGCTGATCGAACTCCTCCGTGCGCTGCGCGACGATCCTGTGGCGGCGTTCACGCACTTCACTGGCGGACGGCAGTATTCCTTCCTCCGGCAGCGTGCGCTCGAAGACGCCATCACCGCCGTCGGGGATGAGGTCCACGGCCAGTATCTGTTGAGCTACGTACCGGACAATCCGGGCGAGGACGGCTATCACGAAATCCACGTGACGGTGGATCGGCCCGGCTTGGCCGTGCGGTCGAGGCCGTGTTATTGGATCGCTCAGGCAAAATAAATGGCGCACAAACGAATTCTGATTGTCGATGACGAGCCGAACATCGGCCGCTCGCTTCGCCTTATCCTGGAACGGGAAGGCTACGCCGTCGGCATTTGCGCCTCGATTGCGGAAGGCAAGGCTTCCACCGTGCGCGCCGATGCGTATGTGCTGGACGTGCGCCTGCCCGACGGCAGCGGAATCGATCTGCTGCGCTGGCTCCGTCAGAACGAGGCGCGCGCGCCCATCATCATGATCTCCGGCCACGGCACTATCGCCGACGCCGTGGAGGCCACGCGCGCAGGCGCGTTTGATTTTCTTGAAAAACCGTTGAGCCGCGAGAAAGTTTTGCTATCGCTGAAGAATGCGTTGGAACAGACTACGCTGCGTGACGAAAACGAACGCTTGCGGGAGATGGTGGGCGACTCGCCGCGCATGATCGGTGCCAGCCCGGTTTTTCTCCGGGTGGTGGAGCAGGCGACCATGGCGGCGCGCTCCGATGCCCGTATCCTGCTGAACGGCGAATCGGGAACCGGCAAGGAACTACTGGCCGCGCACATCCACCGCGAAAGCCCGTTCGCCGCCGGCCCATTCGTGAAGGTGAACTGCGCCGCGATTCCGACGGAGTTGCTGGAAAGCGAGCTGTTCGGGCATGAGAAGGGCGCTTTCACCGGCGCGGCGTCGGCGCGCCGCGGCAAGTTCGAGCTGGCCGACGGCGGCACCATTTTCCTCGATGAAGTAGGCGACCTGCACGCGAACTCCCAGGCCAAGCTGCTGCGCGTTCTGCAGGAGGGCGAGTTCCATCGCGTCGGCGGTGAGCAACCGATCCGCGTTGCCGTGCGGGTGCTGGCGGCCACGAATCGCGACTTGGCTGCCTTGGTGGCGCAACAGAAATTCCGCGAGGATCTCTTCTACCGGCTGTGCGTGGTGCCAATTCGCGTGCCCCCGCTGCGTGAGCGCCCGCAAGACATCCGCCCACTTGCGGAATATTTTCTCGACATATTTTGCGCGCGCAATAATTTCAAGCCGAAATCGATTGACGCGCCAGTCTACGGGATACTGGAGGATTATGCGTGGCCTGGCAACGCGCGGGAGTTACGGAACGCCGTGGAGCGAATGGCGATTCTGACGGCCGGAGACCGCATCACCGCCGATTCGGCGCCGATTGAAATCAAGATCCGCCGCGAGCCGGCCACGCACTCGAATCTGAAAGATGCGCGCGAGTCCGCTGAGCGTGAGCACATTCTCAGAGCCCTCGAAGAATCGGGTTGGAACGTGTCCGGCGCTGCGCGCGCTCTCGGCATGGAGCGGACAAACCTGCACAAGCGCATGCGCACGCTGGGATTGCAGCGCGACCGGGGCGCCGCCGCGTTGTAGTTTTTGCTTCCAGCGCAAGAAAAAACGCGAATGCAGGCCCGCTGCACTCGCGTTGTTTGCTTCCGCCGTTTTGTCCGGTTTAGCTCGGCTTCAGCTTGTCGCGCTGCTCTTTCAGCACGGCCTTGCGGCTGAGCTTGATTTTATTGCCTTCGAGGGCCAGCACCTTCACCAGAATCTGGTCGCCTTCTTTCAGCTCGTCGCGAACCGCTTTGATGCGGTTCTCTGAGATCTCGCTGATATGCAGCAAGCCGTCGGTGCCGGGGAAAATCTCGACGAACGCGCCGAAATCGACCAGCCGCACGACCTTGCCGAGATAGGTTTTTCCAATTTCGGCGACCGCCGCAATGTCAGTGACCATCTGAATGGCGCGATCGGCCGAGGTTCCGTCGGTGGCGAAAATATTCACCGTGCCATCGTCTGAGACATCGATCTTCACGCCGGTGGCGTCGATAATGCTGCGGATCATCTTGCCGCCCGGTCCGATCAGCTCGCGGATCTTGTCGGTCGGTATCATGATGGTATAGATGCGCGGCGCGTACTGCGACATTGCGTTCCGCGGCTCAGCCAGCACGGCGTTCATCTTGTCGAGCAGGAATAGCCGGCCGCGGCGGGCTTGCTCCAGCGCTTCCTTGAGAATAGCCGCGGTGACGTTTGGAACCTTGATGTCCATCTGCAAGCCGGTGATGCCTTCTTGCGAACCGGAAACCTTGAAGTCCATGTCGCCGTAGTGGTCCTCCGCGCCGGCGATGTCGGTCAGAACGGCGTAGGCGTCCCCCTCCTTCACCAGGCCCATTGCGATGCCGGCGATAGCCCGGTCCAGCGGAACTCCGGCGTCCATCATGGCCAGACTGCCGCCGCAAACCGAGGCCATCGAACTGGAACCGTTCGATTCCAAAATGTCGCTGACCACGCGCAGCGTGTAGGGGAACTT